>NZ_CAXTAZ010000027.1:0-67109 GCF_964242715.1 uncultured Enterovirga sp. | reverse complement strand
GGTTCACGGCCGGCATCGTGGCGCTGGCGACCGGAATCATGTGGGGCGCGCGCTCCGAGGTGTCCTTCGCGCTCGAGATCATCGCCCTGAAGGCACTCCCCGTGCTGATCCTCGGCGGCCTGACCTCGGTGCCGGGCGCCATCGTCGGCGGGCTCATCATCGGCATCGGCGAGAAGCTCGGCGAATTCTACTGGGGGCCCCTCGTCGGCGGCGGCATCGAATCCTGGCTCGCCTATTTCATCGCGCTCGGCTTCCTGATGATCCGACCCGAGGGACTGTTCGGCGACAAGCTCATCGAGCGGATCTAGGCCGGAGCGAAGCGGCCCGGTCCACTGACCGCGTCATCCTGAGGAGGCGCGAGACGCGCCGTCTCGAAGGACGCACCAGCCGTTGAGCGTGCTTCGAGACGCGGGCTGCGCCCGCTCCTCAGCATGACGCGGCTGGTGGGTCGATCGTGGCTAAGGCGCTGCCACGTCGCAGATCCGGAGCTCCGCCCGCTCGCCGCCGCCCCAGCGGTCGATCGTGAGCGTTCCGGCGACGTGAGCCTCGCCGTCGCGGGCCTGCTGCAGCGCCGCCCCGAGCGGCTGGCCGACCGCCCGGAACGCAACGGCCTTGAGGCTCGCGCCGTCGCCCGATTTCAGCGTCACCCGCAGATGCCCGGCACCGATTTCCCGAAGATCGCAGACCCGGTGCCGGCCGAAGGCGAAACAGGGTTCGGGCTGGCCCGAGCCGAAAGGTCCGGCTTCGGCGAGCGCCTGCACGAGCTCGACGCTGGCACCCCCGGCGGAAAGAACGCCATCGACGTGGAGCACGTCGGGCGCACCGGCGAGCGCGCCGACGGCCGCGCCGAGCTCGCGTTCGAGGCAGGCCCGAAACCGTTCGAGCCCATCCGGCCCGACCGTCGCCCCGGCCGCCATGGCGTGGCCGCCGCCCTTCACGGCATGGCCGCAGGTGACCGCGGCCCGCACGGCCCGCCCGAGATCGACACCCGGGATCGATCGCCCGGACCCGGTGGCGCTGCCGTCGGGCTTGCCCGCAAAGGCGAAGACGGGGCGGCCGTAGCGCTCCTTCACCCGGGCGGCGACGAGGCCGACGATGCCCGGATGCCAGTCCGGCGAGGCGAGCACGAAGGCCGGCAGGTCCGGATTGTCGGCGAGAAGCATGCCGGCGACGGCCTCGGCCTCCATGACGGCCGCGCGCTCGATCTGCTGGCGCTCGGCGTTCAGCCGGTCGAGCGTCTCCGCCATCGTGGTCGCCGCGATCTGGTCGGACTCGACCAGGAGCCGCGCCCCGAGCGAGGCGTCCCCGATCCGGCCGCCGGCGTTGATGCGGGGCCCGAGCACGAAGCCGAGATGCCAGGCTTCGGGCGCGCCGGCGAGCCGCGACACGTCCATCAGGGCGGCGAGCCCCGGCCGCCCTCGCGTCCGCATGACGGCCACGCCTTGGCGGACGAAGGCGCGGTTCAGCCCGGTGAGCGGCACGACGTCGGCGACCGTCGCGAGCGCCACGAGATCGAGGCCGGCGAGGAGATCGGGCTGCGGGGGGTCGCCCGGCCTCTCGCCGCGGCGGAGTTCGCGCGCCAGCGCGACGAGCGTCAGGAAGACGATGCCAGCGGCACAGAGATGGCCGAGGCCGGACAGGTCGTCCTGCCGGTTCGGGTTGACGATCGCGACCGCCGGAGGAAGCTCGTCCGGTGCACCGTGATGGTCGAGGACGACGACGTGGAGCCCGAGCCGCGCCGCTTCAGCGAGAGGCTCATGCCCGGCCGTGCCGCAATCCACGGTGACCAGGAGCCTGGCGCCATCGGCTGCGAGCTGCCGGACCGCCGTGACGTTCGGGCCATAGCCCTCCGTGATGCGGTCCGGGATATGCACCGCGACCGCGCAGCCGCACGCCCGAAGATACTCGCTGAGAAGCGCCGCGCTGCAGGCGCCGTCGACGTCGTAATCGCCGAAGATCGCGACCGGCTCGCGACGCCGCACCGCCTCGGCGATCCGGGCGGCAGCGGCCGGCATGTCGGTCAGGACATTCGGATCCGGCATCAGGTCGCGGAGGCGCGGTTGCAGGAAGCCGGGCGCATTCTGAACCGAGACGCCCCTGCCGGCGACCACGCGGGCGAGGAGATCTGGCAGCCCGTGCGTTTGGGCGATGGCATTCGCCATCAGGGCGCCGGTTCGATCCAGGCGCTCCACCCACGACCTCCCGAGCGCCGAGTCGGTGACGCCGAAAAGAGGGCGCGGGACGTCCGGCAAGGAGGCTGATTCGGGCACGCCCAGAGGTTAACCGATCGGCCCGGCGCCACCCAACCGGTTTGGGACGATGGCGCCCGTGACGGCCTGGACGCGGCCGGAAAGCGGGTTCAGGATGGCCTCAAGAACGAGACGATCGGGAGGATAAGACGATGAGGCGCCTTGTGGCGGCTGCGGCCGTTTTGATGGGGTTTGCGGGGCCGGCAGCGGCCGCCGATGCGCTCAGCTTCCAGGTGGACCCGGCCTGGCCGAAGCCGCTGCCGAACAACTGGCTCATGGGCCAGGCGGCAGGCGTGGCGGTGGACGCGCAGGACAACATCTGGGTGGTGCAGCGCCCCAAATCGCTGACCGAGGACGAGCGCGCCGCCGCCGCCGATCCGCCGCGCACGAAATGCTGCAAGCCGGCCCCGCCGGTCCTCGTCTTCAACCAGGCCGGAGACCTCATCAAATCGTGGGGCGGCCCCGGCGAGGGCTATAATTGGCCGCAGAACGAGCATGGGATCTTCGTCGATCACAAGGGCTTCGTCTGGCTCGCCGGCAATGGCGACACCGATGGCCAGATCCTGAAATTCACGGCCGACGGCAAATTCGTGCTGCAGATCGGCAAGCAGGGCCCGCAGACGAACAGCCAGGACACGAGCCGCCTCGGGAGGCCGGCCCAGGTCACCGTCGATCCGGACACCAACGAGGTCTATGTCGCCGACGGCTATTACAACCATCGCGTCATCGTCTTCGACGGCGATAGCGGCGCGTTCAAGCGGATGTGGGGCGCCTACGGCAAGCCGCCGACCGACGAGAAGCTCGCCGCCTACGACCCGGCCGCGCCCTTGCCGCAGCAATTCCACAACCCCGTCCATTGCGTGCAGGTGGCCCGCGACGGGCTCGTCTACGTGTGCGACCGGACCAACAACCGCATCCAGGTGTTCCGCAAGGACGGCGCCTTCGTGAAGGAATTCATCGTCGAGAAGGCGACCCGGCAGAACGGCTCCGTCTGGGAGCTGGCGATCTGGCCGGACGAGAAGGAGACCTATCTGCTCAACGCGGACGGGGCCAACAACGAGGTCCGCACCCTGTCCCGCGAGAGTGGCGCGACGGTCGGCAGCTTCGGCCGCAGCGGCCGCATGGCGGGCGACTTCCACTGGGTCCACAACCTCGCCGTCGACTCGAGGGGCAACGTGTTCACGACCGAGGTGGATACGGCGAAGCGCGCGCAGAAATTCATGTTCCGAGGCGACATGGTTTTGCGCAAGCGCGCAGCGGCTCAGTAGGTCATCCTCCTCTTCTCAAACGCTGCGAAGCCGAGGATCGGCCCATGATCACGAGTTCTGACCCGACGCTCGACACTCCGGTCGGCGGCTGCCCCTGCTGCATGCCGCGGCGTGGCTTCCTGCGCAGCGCGATGATGGCGGGCGCGGCCTCGGCGGCGGCCGCCGGGCTCACTGGCGCAGCCTCGGCCCAGCCCTCGACGGGCGCAGCCACGAACCGGCCTCCCTATGCCGGCCTGGTCGTCGATTGCCACGGCCATTACACGACCGAGCCGAAGGCGATGCTGGATTGGCGCAAGCGCCAGATCGACTCGATCAACGATCCGGCCCAATCCCCCTCCCCTTCGGCGCTGAAGGTGAGCGACGACGAGGTCAGGGCCAGCGTCGCCGACAAGCAGCTCCGGCTTCAGCGCGAGCGCGGCATCTCGGTCGCGATCTTCTCGCCGCGAGCCGGCGGCATGGCGCACCATATCGGCAACGCCAAAACGAGCCTCGACTGGTCGATCGTCTCGAACGACATGATCCACCGCGTCGCGACGCTGATGCCGCAGAATTTCGTCGGGGTCTGCCAGTTGCCGCAGACGCCCGGCGTGTCGCCCAAGAACTGCCTCGGCGAACTCGAGCGCTGCGTGAAGGAGCTCGGCTTCGTCGGCTGCAACGTGAACCCGGATCCGTCAGGCGGGTTCTGGACAGACCCGCCGCTGCACGACCGGCACTGGTACCCGCTCTGGGAGAAGATGGTCGAACTCGACGTGCCCGGCATGATCCATGTGAGCTCGTCGGCCAACAAGAACTTTCAGGCGACGGGCGCGCATTACATCAACGGCGACACCACCGCCTTCATGCAATTCATCACCTCGGACCTGTTCCGGGATTTCCCGACACTCCGGCTGATCATCCCGCATGGCGGCGGGGCGGTGCCGTACCATTGGGGACGCTACCGCGGCCTCGCCCAGGACATGAAGCGTCCGCCGCTCGCGGAGCTGATGCGGAACGTCTATTTCGACACCTGCGTCTACCACCAGGCCGGCATCGATCTCATGCTGCGGGTGGTGCCGCTCGACAACATCCTGTTCGCCTCCGAGATGGTCGGGGCCGTGAACGGCATCGATCCCGAGACCGGCCACGCCTACGACGATACCAAGCGCTACATCGATGCGGCGCCGCTTTCGGATGCAGACAGGAAGAAGCTGTTCGAGGGTAACGCGAGGCGGGTGTTCCCGCGCCTTGCCGGCAAGCTGCCGGGGTAGGGTCTCGACCGCCCGGCCAACTCTTCCGCTCATGCCGGCGAAAGCCGGCACCCAGACCGAGCCCCCCTGGACCCCGGCTTTCGCCGGGGTAAGCGGCGTTCAAGCGGCCGCCCCTACTCGGCCGCCTGCCGGAACGACCCGCGGGCCAGCTGCAGCAGGGCGTCGTCCGCCACGGGCTGGATCGGCGTGAAATCCGTGTGCGCGATGAATTCCGGCCGGGTCGGCTTCCGGATGTGGTTCGAGACCGCATTGAGGGTCAGGTACACGATCTTGCGCGGATAGGGCGTGATGTTGCCGGCCGAGCCGTGGACGAGGTTGCCGTGGAAGAGCAGCACGCCGCCGGGCTTCCCGGTCGGCGCCGCGATGCCGCCTTTCTCGACGAGCTTCGACACCGTGTCGTTGTCGAGCGTCCAGAGCGGGTAGGACGTCGTCTCGAGATCGTGGCCGGCCTCGAGGTCGCCGGCATTCTGGCTCTGCGGCACGAGCAGCAGCGGGCCGTTGATCGGCATCACCTCGTCCAGGAAGACGGAGATGTTCATGGCCCGCGGCTCCGGCATGCCGTCGTCCCGCTTCCAGGTGCCGTAATCCTGGTGCCATTGCCAGACGTCGCCCGTGAAGGCCGATTTCGCGTTGATCTTGAACTGATGCATGTAGAGCTGCTCGCCGAAGAGCTGCTCGACGGGCTCGATCAGGCGCGGGTGCGAGCCGAGCAGGCGGAAGGCCTCGTTGTAGGTGTGGGCCGCGAAGGCGATGCGGGGCGCGCCGTTCTTCTCGCGCCAGACCTCCGGACGCTGCTCGGCATAGATCGCCTCGGCCTCCCGCTTCATCAGCGCGACCTCTTCAGGCGAGAACACCTCGGGCAGGAACAGCCAGCCCTCACGATTGAAATCGTCGATCTGCTGCTGGGTCAAAGCCATGACGTATCCTCCTTGGTTGTCGAACGTCTTCTGGTGAACTAGGCGGCCGCGAGGCTCTCGAACTTCGCCTCGGCGCGGCGTGAGGCCGCTCTGACATGGTCGCGGGCCGCGCACTCGGCGGATTCGCCGTCGCCGGCCAGGACACGCTCTGCGATGACGGCATGCTCGGCCCAGAGCCCGGCGCGCCGGTCGGTCGTGTCCAGCATCGCGGCCATCGCCCGGCTGAGATGCGGCCAGTAGGGGCCGACCATCTCCTCGAAGGCCGGATTGCCGGAGAGCCGGTAGAGCGCGCGGTGGAATTCGACGTCGAGCCTGATCATGCCCGGGACCGGGGTCGCGGCCGGATCGGCGGCCCGGCCCGCTTCCAGCGCCCGGACGAGCGCCGCACGGCCGGCAGCGTCGGCGCCGATCCGTGACGCCGCGAGGCGGGCAGCAAGGCCGTCCAGTGCTCCGCGCGATTCGTAGAGATGCCCGATCCGGGCCGGGTCGATAGGGGCAACCCGGAAACCCTTCCGGCCATGCTCCTCGACGAGCCCCTGCTGCTTGAGGAGATGCAGCGCGTGGCTGACCGGCTGCCGGGACACGCCGAGCTGATCGGCGAGTTCGAGCTGCCGGATCCGCGTGCCCGGAGCGAAGGTGCAATCCGCGATCGCGTCGCGCAGCGCGCCGTAGACGCGGTCCATCAGGGTCGGATTGCTGTCGAGAAGAAGCATCAGCCGTTCCGCATTCGGAATTCCGAATTCTTAGATCCAGGTCGACACTGCGTCAAGGTGGCAGCATCGTCTCGCCAAGCACCAGCCTACCGAGCAGCATCGTGCTCACCGGGAGCAGGAAGGTCACCAACGCCAGATTCCTGCCGTCCGATGTCGAGCTCACGGGCACGGCCGCGGCGACATCGGACGGTGCCGGCCTCTCGACCTC
Organism: uncultured Enterovirga sp.; assembly: GCF_964242715.1. NCBI lineage: Bacteria > Pseudomonadati > Pseudomonadota > Alphaproteobacteria > Hyphomicrobiales > Methylobacteriaceae > Enterovirga > uncultured Enterovirga sp. Next base: position 60,507 of record NZ_CAXTAZ010000027.1, on the reverse strand, counting down.
GACACCGGAACGGGAGCCTCCTAAGAGACCGGCGCTTCCCCTCGTCGCGACGCCAGAGGACCTTCCATGCAGCCGCAACCGTTCAGGGTCGGGATCGCCGGCCTCGGTACGGTCGGGGCGGCCGTGCTCGACATCCTGGCGCGCCGCGACAACCAGCTCGCAGACCGGGCGGGCCGGGCCATCCGGGTCACCGGCATCTCGGCGCGGGACCGCTCGCGCGACCGCGGACACGACCTCGGTCGGTACCGCTGGTACGACGATGCGCTCGCGCTTGCGGCGTCGGGCGAAGTCGATTGCGTGGTCGAGCTGATCGGCGGCGAAGGCGGGACCGCCAAGGCCGTGGTCGAAACGGCGCTGGCCCAGGGCAAGCATGTCGTCACGGCCAACAAGGCACTGCTCGCCCGGCACGGCGTCGATCTTGCCCGTCGGGCCGAAGCGGCCGCGCTCGGGCTCGCCTTCGAGGCCTCGGCAGCCGGCGGCATCCCGGTCGTGAAGACCCTGCGGGAGGGCCTCTCCGGCAACACCGTTTCGCGCCTCTACGGGATCCTGAACGGCACCTGCAACTACATCCTGTCCCGCATGGAGAGCGAGGGCTGCTCCTTCGCCGACTGCCTCGGGGCAGCCCAGCGGCTGGGCTATGCCGAGGCCGATCCGACCTTCGACATCGAAGGCTACGACACGGCCCACAAGCTCGCGGTGCTGACTGCGCTTGCCTTTGGGGTCGAGATCGATTCCGACGCGATCTATGTCGAGGGCATCTCCAAGATCACGCCGCTCGACCTCACGATGGCGGCCGAGCTCGGCTTCCGGATCAAGCTTCTGGGCGTCGCCGAGCGGGTCGGGCCGGACGGCGGCATCGAGCAGCGCGTCCACCCGACCATGGTGCCCCGGTCCTCCGCCATCGCGCAGGTTATGGGCGTCACGAACGCGGTCACGATCGATGCCGACGCGGTGGGAGAGCTGACCCTGATCGGCCCCGGGGCGGGCGGACGCGCGACGGCGTCGGCCGTCGTCGCCGACATCGCCGACCTTGCGGCCGGGATCGTCTCGCCCCCCTTCGGCCGACCGGTCGCCCGGCTCGAGCGGGCCGACCGCGCGCCGATGCAGCGCCACGAGGGCGGCTATTACATCCGGCTCACCGTGCACGACCGCCCGGGCGTCGCGGCCGGCGTCGCGACCCGGATGGCAGGGGCCAACATCTCGCTCGAATCGATCATCCAGAAGCGCCCCGCCGGGGCGGATCGCGACAAGCACGGCCGCTCCGGCGAGCCCGTGCCGCTGGTCCTCATCACCTACGCGGCAACCGAGGCCGCCATCCGGGAGGCGCTCGACGCCATCGCGGGTGACGGCCTCGTCTCGGAGCCGCCGCAGGTGATCCGGATCGAGCGGGATTGACGAAGACCGGGGGGAACGAAGGCACCATGTCCGAGAACATCACAGTCCAGCCGAGCCAGGTCATCGAGCGCATCCTGACGCTCGAACTGGTTCGGGTCACCGAGCGGGCCGCGGTCGCGGCCTCGCGGCTCCGGGGTCGTGGGCAGGAGAAGGCGGCCGACCAGGCCGCCGTCGACGCCATGCGGCGCGAGCTCAACACCCTGCCGATCGACGGCACGGTCGTGATCGGCGAGGGCGAGCGCGACGAGGCCCCGATGCTGTTCATCGGCGAGCGCGTCGGCACGGGGGTCGGCCCGAAGGTCGACATCGCGGTCGACCCGCTCGAAGGCACGACGCTCTGCGCCAAGGACATGCCTGGCTCGATCGCCGTGATGGCGATGGCGGAAGGCGGCACGCTCTTGGCCGCACCCGATGTCTACATGAACAAGATCGCGGTCGGCCCGGGCTATCCGCCGGGCATCGTCGATCTCGACCGCTCGGCCGAGGAGAATATCCGGGCGCTGGCCGCCGCCAAGGGCGTCGAGCCGCGGGACATCACGGTCCTGGTCCTCGAGCGTCCCCGCCACCAGGACCTGATCGCCGAGATCCGGGCGCTCGGCTGCGGCATCCGGCTGATCTCGGACGGCGACATCATGGGGATCATCTTCACGACGATGCCGGGCGAGACCGGCATCGACCTCTATCTCGGCATCGGGGCGGCCCCGGAAGGCGTGATCGCGGCCGGCGCCTTGCGCTGCATCGGCGGCCAGATGCAGGGGCGCCTGATCCTCGACACGCCGGAGAAGCGCGAGCGGGCCGCCAAGATGGGCGTCCAGGACCCCGACCGGAAATACCAGCTCGAGGACCTCGCCCGCGGCGACGTGGTCGTGGCCGCGACCGGGGTCACGGACGGCGCCCTCCTCCAGGGGGTCCGCTTCGGCCCGAACGTCATCGAGACCGACACGATCGTGTACCGGGCCTCGACCGGCACCGTCCGGCGCATCCGGGCCGAACACCGCGAACGCGCGAAGTTCCACCTGGAACGCTGAGCGTCGAACGCTTCAGGAGGCGAGCGCGGCACCGCTCGCCGCCATGGCGGTGCTGCGGCGGCGACGATCGCAGCGCTTTACGACTGAAGCCGGTGACGGCGCTCCCGCTCGTTGGCAGACCACACCCCCAGAGGACATCATCGTGTCGGATCTTCAGCCTCGTATCGGGCGGGAGACGTTCAGGCGTCTCGCCCCTGACGTCGTCGCGGCGCTCGCCGCTCTCGGGGAGACCGCCACGAAGGCCGGCCTCGACCCGGCTCTGCTCGAACTCGTCAAGCTGCGGGCCTCGCAAATCAACGGCTGCGCCTTCTGCCTGCAATATCATCTCACGGCAGCCCGAACGCTCCGGGTTCCGCGCGAAAAACTCGATCTGCTGGTGGCTTGGCAGGAAGTCGATCTCTTCTCGGAACGCGAGCGGGCCGCGCTCACCTGGACCGAGGCTCTGACCGAGGTGACGCTCGGGATTTCCGACGACGATTACGAGGACGTTCGCGAGCATTTCTCGGAAGTGCAGCTGGCCCATCTCACCGGCGCCATCGCGCTGATCAACAGCTGGAACCGGATCTCGATCGCCTTCCGCTTCGCTCCCGAGCCGCCGGGGCCTCGGGCCGTGCCGAGCTGACCACGCCTCAGCCCGTCTCGCATGCCGCAGGCGCCCTTCCCGTAGCCCGGCTCAGTCGCTAGAGCGCTCTCCAGCGAATAGCAGCGGAAGTGGGAGGATGCGGATGACCGACGCCAAGCCAGTGACGGCGCTCTCCGTCGAGGACGGCATCGCGGTGCTCACGGTGGACTCGCCGCCGGTGAATGCGCTCTCGGCGGCCGTGCGGGATGGGATCGCGGCCGGCACCCGGCAGGCCTCGGCTGATCCGACTGCGAAGGCGATCGTGCTGATCTGCGCCGGCCGCACCTTCATCGCCGGGGCCGACATCTCCGAATTCGGCAAGCCGCCGAAAGGCGTGCCGCTCCTCGAGATGATCGCCATCATCGAATCGGCGCCGAAGCCGGTCGTGGCCGCGATCCACGGCACGGCGCTCGGCGGCGGGCTCGAGACGGCCCTCGGCTGCCATTACCGGGTCGCCGTGCCGAGCGCCAAGGTCGGGCTCCCCGAGGTGAAGCTCGGCATCGTGCCGGGTGCGGGCGGCACGCAAAGGCTGCCGCGGGTCGTCGGACCGGAACGCGCGCTCGCCATGATCACGTCCGGCGAGCATGTCCCGGCCGGGAAGGCCCATGAGGCCGGTCTGATCGACGAGATCGTCCCGGAGGGAGCGCTGCGGGAGGGCGCCATCGCCTTCGCCCGCAAGGTCGTGGCCGAGAACCGGCCGCTCCGGAAGGTGCGCGACCTCTCCGACAAGGTCGAGGCGGCGCGCGGAAAACCCGAGATCTTCGCCGATTTCCGGAAAGCGAATGCCCGCAAGTTCCGCGGCTTCGAGGCGCCCGAGGGCTGCATCCAGGCCGTCGAGGCGGCCGTGACCCTGCCCTTCGACGACGGCTTGGCGAAGGAGCGGGAAATCTTCCTCGGGCTCGTCAGCGGCACGCAGTCGAAGGCGCAGCGCTACGTCTTCTTCGCCGAACGCGAGGTGCGCAAGATCCCCGACCTGCCGGATTCGACGCCGACCCTGCCGGTCGAGTCGGTCGGCATCATCGGGGCCGGCACGATGGGCGGCGGCATCGCCATGAACTTCCTCAATGCCGGCATCCCGGTGACGATCGTCGAGGCGCAGAAGGACAATCTGGACCGCGGCCTCGGTATCATCCGCAAGAATTACGAAGCCACCGCTGCCAAGGGCCGCCTGAAGCCCGGCGACGTCGAGACGCGCATGTCGCTCCTCACTGGATCCCTGGATCTTGGGAGCCTTGGATCACAGGATCTGGTGATCGAGGCCATCTACGAAAACATGAATGCGAAGAAGGAAACCTTCGCCAAGCTCGACACGATCGCGAAGCCGGGCGCGATCCTGGCCTCGAACACATCCTATCTCGATGTCGACGAGATCGCTTCCGTGACCAGCCGGCCGGAGAGCGTCATCGGCATGCATTTCTTCTCGCCCGCGAACGTGATGCGACTGCTGGAGGTGGTGCGGGCCGAGAAGGCCTCGAAGGAGGTCGTCGCGACCGCGATGAAGCTCGCGCCGAAGATCGGCAAGCTCGGCGTGCTGGTCGGGGTCTGCCACGGCTTCGTCGGCAACCGCATGCTGGCGGAGCGCCAGCGCGAGGCGACCCGGCTCGTCGAGGAGGGCGCCATGCCCTGGGACGTCGACCGCGTCCTCTACGATTTCGGCCTGCCGATGGGGCCTTTCGCGATGAGCGACCTCGCCGGTCTCGATATCGGCTGGTCGCGCGAGACCTCGAAGGGCGAGACGATCAAGGACAAGCTCTGCGAGATGGATCGCCGCGGCCAGAAGACCGGCGCCGGCTTCTACGATTACGACGCGTCCCGCAAAGCGAGCCCCTCGCCGGTCGTCGAGGAGATGGTGCTGGCGCATTCGAAGGCGAAGGGCATCACCCGCCGGGCCATCGGGGACGAGGAGATCCTGCAGCGCCTCGTCTTCCCGATGATCAACGAGGGGGCCAAGATCCTGGAGGAGGGCAAGGCGCTCCGGGCCTCCGACATCGATATGGTCTGGATTGCAGGCTACGGCTGGCCGGTCTATCGCGGAGGCCCGATGTTCTACGCCGACACGGTCGGGCTGAAGACGGTGCTGGCCCGGATGGAGGAATGGGAGCGGAGCCTCGGCTCCGAGTTCAAGCCCTCGGAGCTGCTGCGCCGTAAGGCCGAGGCCGGTGACACGTTCACGGGAGCCGCGTGACGGTGATCCCGTCGTGGGTCTTCCAAAGCCGGCAACGCCTGTCTAGGTGAGTGACTTCGGCCAGGCGTTCCGGCTCGCGCTCGACCTCGTCGTGCGGCTCGACCCGGATTTCGTGGCCATCGTCGGTCTGTCGCTGCAGGTGAGCCTGACGGCAAGCGCGATCGCCTTCCTGGTCGGAACTCCCATCGGCGCGGCGCTGGCCGTCTATCCCTTGCCGGGCCGGGCTGCTGTCGTGGTGGTCGCGAACGCGCTTCTCGGCCTGCCGCCGGTCGTGGTCGGCCTCCTCGTCTACCTTCTCGTCTCGCGAGCGGGACCGCTCGGCGAGTTCGGAATCCTGTTCACCCCGACCGCCATGGTGATGGCCCAGGCGGTGCTGGCCCTCCCCATCGTGATCGCCCTCACGCACCGGGCCTGCGAGGCCCTGTGGGCCGATTACGGCGACGCGCTCGTGGTGGACGGCGCCTCGCGTCCGCGCGCCGTCCTGACGCTGCTGGCCATGGGCCGGACCGCGCTCGTGACGGTGTTCCTGGCCGCCTTCGGGCGCTCCATCGGAGAGGTCGGCGCCATCATCCTGGTCGGCGGCAACATCCGGGGCGTGACCCGCACCATGACGACCGCCATCGCGCTCGAGACGAGCCGGGGCGATCTCGCCCTAGCCCTCGCTCTCGGGCTGGTGCTGGTTGCCCTCACCCTCGCGGTGAGCGTGACCGCTTTCGCCCTGGCTCGTTTGAGCCAGCGCTGACGCGGCTAGTTCGTGACCCGGCCAGGCATCGGATAGAAAAGCTGCTCGCCCGCGATCCGGTAGCCGGCGATGGCGGACGATCCCGCCGGCGAGGTGAGCCATTCGTGCCAGGCGCGAGCGTCAGCTTCCTTGATCCGGCCCTTGGCCGGGTTCACCAGGATCGAGCCGTATGGGTTGAAGAGGGCGGGGTCGCCCTCGACCAGGAGGTCGAGATTCTGCCGGTTCCGGAAAGCGGCCCAAGTCGCCCGGTCGGCGATCGTGTAAGCGTCGAGTCCGGCGGCGGTGTTGAGCGTCGGGCCCATGCCCGATCCGAGTTCGCGGTACCAGCCGGCGGCGCCCGCGAGCTCGATCCCGGCAGCCGTCCAGAAGCGGCGCTCGGTGCGATGCGTGCCGCTGTCGTCACCCCGCGAGGCGAACGGCGCCCGGACGGTGGCTATTCTCGCGAAAGCCGCTTTCGCATCGCGCAACCCTCGGATGCCGGCCGGATCAGCCTTCGGGCCGACGATGACGAAGTCGTTATACATGACGTCCCGCCGGTCGAGCCCGTGCCCCTCGGCCACGAACTTGTCCTCGCCCGGCCGATCATGGACCAGGAGCGCGTCGGCATCGCCGCGCTGCCCGATGGCGATGGCCTGCCCGGTCCCGATCGCGACCACCCGGACCTCGATCCCGGTCGCCTGCCGGAAGATCGGCAGGAGGTGCCCGAAGAGGCCGGATTGCTCGGTCGAGGTGGTCGAGGCCAGCGTGATGAAGCGCTCCTGGGCTCGCGCAGGAAGCAGCGCGACCGCGACGCACATCGCGGCAGTCACCCAGGTTCCGAGCGTCGTGATCCGACCCATCGTGCTTCACCCTTGCACAGCGACCTGCGTGCCAGGATGCCTAGAGGCTCGATCTCGAAATCCCAACCGCGCGAGCGGCTGCCTACGAAAAACCCGTCTGTGGGGGTTAGCGTCAGGCCGCCTGAAGCAGCTTCTCGACCTCGTTGACGAGATCCCTGAGATGGAAGGGCTTCGACAGCACCTTGGCGTCACGCGGTGCGCGCAGGTCCGGGTTGAGCGCCACGGCCGCGAAGCCGGTGATGAACATCACCTTGATGTCCGGATCGAGTTCCGTCGCGCGACGGGCCAGTTCGATCCCGTCCATCTCGGGCATGACGATGTCGGTCAGAAGAAGCTCGAAGGGTTCCTCTCGGAGACGATTGTAGGCGGAGGCGCCGTTGTCGAAGGACGACACGTCGTAGCCGGCGCTTTGCAGCGCCTTGGCCAGGAAGCGACGCATGTCGTTGTCGTCTTCAGCCAGGAGGATCTTCATCGCCGCGCTTGTCCGGGGAAACCGCGAGTTGCGGTTCTCTCATAAAGGCCGGGCAGGGTAAACAAGTGGTGAAGAGCCGCGTCGCGGGCGGGACCGTGCCGGTGGACATGGCCGCCACCGCCCGCCACATTGCGCCATGATCGACCTCTCGCCCTCCCGACGGCGCGACCCTTGACCCTTCCGGATTCCGAGAGCGCCTTCGACCCGCCCTTCGTCGTGGTGGAGCCGGCGCCGCAAACCGCGGCTTTCGTGTTCAACGCCCCGCATGCCGGGGACGTGTACCCGCCCGCCTTCCTGCGCTCATCCCTACTGCAGCCGGCGATGCTGCGTCGCTCGGAGGACGCCTTCGTTGATCGCCTGTTCGCAGGCGTCGTCGCGTCCGGCGCGCCGCTGATGAGCGCCCGCTTTCCCCGCGCCTATCTCGACCTCAATCGCGAGGCCTACGAGCTCGATCCGCGCATGTTCGAGGGTCGCCTTCCGGCCTTCGCCAACACGCGGTCGATGCGGGTCGCGGGCGGGCTCGGCACGATCCCGCGCGTGGTGGCCGACGGGCACGAGATCTATCGCGGCCGGATTTCCGTCGAAGCGGGGCTGCGGCGGATCGATCATCTCTACAAGCCCTATCACCGGGCCTTGCGGGGGCTTCTCGACCGGACGCTGGACCTGTTCGGCCATGTGGTCCTGATCGATTGCCATTCGATGCCGTCCTCGAGCCTCGGCCGCGATCAGGCCGAGAAGGCCGACATCGTGCTGGGCGACCGCTACGGCACGAGCTGCGCGGGCCTTCTCGTGGACCTCGTCGAAGCCGCCCTCCGCAATCGCGGCTACACCGTGATTCGCAACAAGCCCTATGCAGGCGGCTTCATCACGGAGCATTACGGGGCGCCGCTCGCCGCGCGGCATGCGCTGCAGATCGAGGTCAACCGGGCGCTCTACATGAACGAGCGCAGCCTGGCGCCGAATGCCGGCTTCACGCGGCTCGCCGGCGATCTCCTGTCGACCTTTACCGAGGTCATGGGGCAGGTGGATGCCGACCTCGTCCCCCGTCGCATCGCGGCCGAATGAGGGTCCCAAACGAAAAGGAGCCGCCCCGAAGGGCGGCCCAAGTCTAGGGAGGAAACGCCCAACGTGGGCAACAGCGCCGCAAGCGACGCTGCGATGCACAATGTAGATTGCGCCGCACAAAAAGCAAGGGCCTCGCCGTCGCATCCGCCGTAGGCGGGGGCCGCCCCTCCGGAGATCAGGCAAATATGGGTCCGGTCGACCTCTCAGCTTTCGTCCATGAACTCGCGACCGTGTCGGGCCGGGCGATCCTGCCCTTCTTCCGAACCGCGCTCACGGCCGAGAACAAGGCGCGCGGCGGCCTCTTCGACCCGGTGACGGAGGCCGACCGTGCGGCGGAGGTCGCGATGCGTCGGCTCATCCTTCAGTCCTTCCCGGAGCACGGCATCGTCGGCGAGGAATTCGGGACGGAGCGGGGCGATGCCGATCTCGTCTGGGTTCTCGACCCGATCGACGGAACGCGCGCCTTCATGTCCGGCCTCCCGCTCTGGGGCACGCTGATTGGGCTCCTCAGTTCCGGGCGGGCGGCCTACGGGATGATGCATCAGCCCTTCATCGGAGAGCGCTTTTTCGGGGATGGTCACCGGGCCGGCTACGAAGGACCGCATGGCAGTCGCGTGCTCCGGACACGGCGGTGCGACAACCTCGGCCAGGCGACCCTGTCCACGACGAGCCCAAACATCTTCGAGCCGGCGGAGGGGGCAGCCTACGGCCGGGTCGAAGCCGAGGTCCGGCTCACGCGCTATGGCTGCGATTGCTACGCCTATTGCATGCTGGCGGCGGGTCACATCGACCTCGTCGTCGAAGCCGGACTCAAGCCCTACGACATCGTCGCACTCGTCCCGATCATCGAAGGCGCCGGGGGCGTGGTTACGACCTGGGACGGGGGACGGCCGGAGTCAGGCGGCGCGATCGTCGCCTCGGGCGATCCACGCCTTCACGCGACCGTGCTCGACATCCTGCGCGGGTGATCGTCAGCGGTCGCGGTCGCGGTCCCGTCCACCATGAAGGCGTCGAAGGCCCGCCAGAAGGCCGCCCGGAGGGAGTCGGTCTCCATCAGGCTCTCGTGTCGCGAGCCCAGGACGGTGACCAGCGTTCCGTTCGGGAGTTCGCGCGCGAACCGCTCGATGGCCGGCGTGGAGCAGATCGGGTCGTCGCCGCCCGCGACGACGAGGACCGGCATCTGGATCGATGCCGCGACACCCGGCGCCGAGATCCGGTCCATGGCTTCGTTCGCGGCCAGGTACCATCCGACGGTCGGAGCGCCGATCGCGCACCAACCGAGCGCGGTCGCGACGAGCGCGTTCCGCTCGTAGCGGCCGCGATCGGTGCAGAGACGGTTGCCTTCGAAGGGCAGGGTCGAGATCGAGCGGGCCGGCCCGCCGGGCACGAACAGGGTCCCGAACCCGATACCGGCCAGGATGCGGGCCAGCGCACGCGCGAGACGCGGCCGCCGAACGAGGCTGAGCCGGATCATCGGGCTCGTCGCGACCAGGCGGTCGACCGCGAGCCAACCCTCCTGCGCCCCGATCAGCGCGATGCAGCCTCCCATGGAGTGAGCAAGCCCGTAGACAGGCCCGGCCGCCGCGCCGGGCGCGCAACTCTGTCGGACTGCCTCGAAATCCAGGCGGAAATCCTCGAAATGCCGAACATGACCGCGATGGCGGTCCGGCAGCGCGCGATCGGAGCCGCCCTGGCCACGCCAGTCGAAGGCGACGACGGCGAAGCCGCGCGCCCGCAACTCGCCCACCACCTCGAAATACTTCTCGATGAACTCGGCGCGACCCTGGAGGATGATGACCGTACCGCGATCCGGGCCTGCCGGCGCGGCCCAGGACGCGACCCGGAGCGAGACGCCGTCGCGGGTCCGGACAACCGTGACCTCCGCACCGGACGGGATGGGGTTCGAGGCCGTCTCAAGAAGCTGCATGGGACCCGTCGGCAAGGTGGGACGCGAAGGCAAAAACTAATCCGGGGATCTTGAAGGGAAGGTGAAGCAAACTAGATCAGCCCCGCGCCGGCCCATTGCGGCGGCGCAGCTTTCCGGCCTCTTCGGCGGAAGGCGTTCCTGCATGTTGCTTCAAGGAGAATATGCCATGCGCCAGTACGATCTTGCTCCCCTCTATCGCAACACCGTCGGCTTCGACCGTCTGTTCTCGATGCTGGACCAGCTGGGCGGCGTCGAAGCTGCTCCGAGCTACCCGCCCTACAACATCGAACGAACGGGCGAGACGTCCTACCGCATCTCGATCGCGGTCGCGGGATTCACCCAGGATGACCTGAATATCGAGGTGAAGGAAAACGCGCTGACGGTCCGAGGCGACCGGAAGACCGAGGCCAGCGACAACAAGGCCGACGTCCTCTACCAGGGCATCGCCGCCCGCAGCTTCGAGCGCCGCTTCCAGCTTGCCGATTACGTGCAGGTGACGGGGGCCTCCCTCGAGAACGGGCTCCTGCATCTCGACCTGGTTCGCGAGATCCCGGAGGCCAAGAAGGTTCGCCGGATCGAGATTGGCGGCGGTCGCGCGTCGCCGCGGATCGAGTCCAAGCTCGCGGCCTGATCAAGCGCCGCGAACCGGCCGACGGTGAACCCGTCGGCCGCCTCTCGCGCCCCGGCTTGGCCGGGGCGTCTCGCGTACGGTTACTGAGCCTCTGGCGACGGCACCGACGGGGGCTCGGGCAGGTTGTCGAGCTGAGCGACGCCGGAGGACGGGCTCGCGCCCATCGGGGTTACGCCCTCGATGACGCGGACGGGCCGGTTCGGCCTCGGCTTCGCGTCGGCCGTGCTCTGACCCGTCGGCGCATCGGCTTTCGGCGCGGAGTCGACCGGCGCGGCGGGTGATGCCGCAGGCTTCCGAGCCTCGTCCGCGGCGGGGTTCTGCGGCCGGCGTGCCTGCTGTTCGGTCGGCTTGCGCTTCGTCGCCCGATCGGCGCCCTCCGGGTTCGTCCCATAGGGCTTCGTCGGCGTGGGCTCGGTGCGGGCCGCCTCGCGGCCGTTGCAGCTGCCCTCGAACGGCCTGTCCGCGCGGTCGGCCGGACCGGACGGCGCGAGACGCGGATCCGCCGGCGCTGGCAGCGCGCGGCCGGGACGGGCGGAACTATCGGGGGTCCGGGCCGCCTCGCGCCGGCCGCCCCGATAGGCCGGGTCCTCGTCGGGCCCGAACCGGGGCCGTGGCGCGGGGCCACGCTCGCCCGCATAAGGCAAGGCCTCGGATGGCGCGCCACCGAAGCGGCGCCGGAAGGATCGGTCCTCGTCGCGGTCGTCATCGTCGCGGTCACGATAGGCCGGGCCGCCGAGGGCCGTCCGGTTCAGGATCGCGCCCCGCACGGCGTCGACGACCAGACGCTGGCGCGCACCGCCCGGACCCGTCGCGTCGACGGTGTAGAGCGTGCCCGAGAAGTGGGGCCGGCCGATATCGTCGAACCCGAGATCCTCCAGCCGGTCGACGACCGCGCGCGGCGAGATGACCCGGGGTCCCGCATAAGGCCGCCCCTCGTAATAGGGTTCGGGCGGCGGCGGGGCATTGTAATAGCCGTAGGCCGGCGGATAACCGGCCGGCGGGTAGCCGCCATAGAACTGAGCCTGGGCGGCCGTTGCCGCGGACAAGGCCGCAAGACACAGGGCCGGTCGGGCCAGGAATGCGTGAAGGCATAGCATCGTCATGAGCCTGTGGCGTGGACCCGGTGTTGATGAAGACCGAATGGGGCGTCGCTGCGGCGGAGTGATTACGTTTTGTTCATGACTCGTGACATCACGGTCCGGAGGCGACCGTGAGAAGGTCGTCGACCGCCTCCCGTTTCGTGGCGAATGAGGCGACGAGACGGATCAGTTTCTCCCCCGGAGCAACTCCCTCGTCCGCGGACAGGGCGCGCGGCGACCAGGGATGGTAGGCCGCACCGCCCGCCTTCAGCCGGCGGTCGAGGTCGTCCGGGATGATGAGGAAGACCTCGTTCGCCTGGACTTCCCAGGCGAGACGCACGCCGGGCACGGCCGCGAGCCCGTCCGCGAGGCAGCGCGCCATCGCGTTCGCGTGCCGGGCATTCTGCAGCCAATGATCCTGCCCGAGATAGCCGGCGAATTGGGCGGCCAGGAAGCGTCCCTTGGAGAAGGTCTGGCCCGACCGCTTCCGGCGGTAGGTCAGCGTGTCGGCTAGGGAGGGATCGAAGACGACGATCGCCTCGGCCGCGAGGCAGCCATTCTTGGTCGCGCCGAAGGACAGGATGTCGACCCCGGCGCGCCACGTCATGGCGGCGGGAGACACGTCTTGGGCAACGAGGGCATTCGCGAAGCGGGCGCCGTCCATGTGGAGCCGCAACGCCCTCTCGCGGCAGACCTCCGCGATGGCCGCGATCTCGTCCGGCCGATAGACGAGCCCCGATTCCGTCGCCTGCGAGATCGAGACCGCCTGGGCCGGCATCTGCTTCTCGTGGGCCGAGAAGCCGTCGAGCGTCGCCCGCAGGGTCGCCGGATCGATCTTGCAGCCGACGCCCTTCAGGCCATGCAGCTTCGCGCCGTGGGTGAAGAATTCCGGCGCGCCGCATTCCTCGTCGATAACATGCGCCTCCTCGTGGCAGAGGCAGAGGCCCCAGGGCGAGACGAGGGTTGCGAGCGCGAGCGCATTGGCGGCCGTTCCGGTCCCGACCAGGAACACGGCCACCTCCCGTTCGAAGAGGTCGCAGAAGCTGCGCTCGACCTCGACCGTGAGGTCGTCGGCGCCATAGGCCGGCATGGCGCCGACGCTCGCCCGGACGAGCGCCTCGAGCACCGGGGCGCTTGCCCCCATCACGTTGTCGCTGGCGAAGTTCAGGTGCACCGGATCTGGACCCACGAAAATATCGTCCCGGCGGTTCTGCGGTAACGAGCGGACTGAGGCAATCGGCGGCGGCGCCCAGTTACGATCCTCTCGGGACCGGGCGGATAGCAGCCTTGAATGCCTCCAGGCTCCGCTTGTGCGGCCCTGCGAAATCTGGCACGTTTCGAAAGTAGGACAGTGCTGCTGTCCCACCTCCGCCGACCGTGACCGGCGAGCCGGGATGGAAGAGGGGACGACAGTGAATCTGGTGTCCAAGTCGAAACGAGACGTGACCGGTGCCCCGGACGGGGCATCGCGGGTGCGCGCGGCCTGATCTAGGCCACGACCAGCCCGCGAGATGCGGGCGCGACATTCGGATCGCGGCCGCTGGATGAGGCGACGTCGATCCGGCAGATAGCGTGCTTCCGGATCGTTCCGAGCCGTGATGTTGAACCCGCCGGGGCGGGCGCATGCGGGAGGATGTCATGGGCGGAAGCAGGGCCAGGGTCGACAGCGGATCGCAGGATCGTGCCCTCGCGCGCGTCACCGCCCGCGATCCCCTGATGCCCGGCGCCCAGGGCCTCTACGATCCGCGACACGAGCACGATGCCTGCGGTGTCGGCTTCGTGGCCGACATGAAGAACCGCAAGAGCCACGGGATCATCGAGCAGGGCCTCCAGATCCTGGCCAATCTCGACCATCGCGGCGCGGTCGGCGGCGACCCGACCATGGGCGACGGCTGCGGCATCCTCATTCAGATCCCGCACCGCTTCTTCAGCGAGGATTGCGCCGCGCTTGGCATCGCCCTGCCGGAGCCCGGGCAATACGGCGTCGGCCATCTCTTCATGCCCCGCGATCCGGAGAGCTGCCGGATCGTGGCCGAGATCGTCGAACAGGCGATCACGTCCGAGGGCCTCTCGCTCATTGGCTGGCGCGAGGTGCCGGTCCTGTCCGAGGACCTGAGCCCGTCGGTCCGGGCGACCGAGCCGCAGCAGCGCCAGGTCTTCGTTGGCTCGCCGAAGCCGATCGACGACGAAGAAGCCTTCGAGCGCCAGCTCTTCCTGCTCCGAAAGGTGATCTCGAACGCGGTCTACACCCGCCAGGACCCGCAGCTCTCCGAATTCTACCCGGTCTGCCTGTCGTCCCGGACGATCGTCTACAAGGGCATGGTGCTCGTGCATCAGCTCGGCCGCTATTACCGCGACCTTGCCGACCCGCGCGTCGAGAGCGCGCTCGCGCTCGTGCATCAGCGTTTCGCGACCAACACCTTCCCGTCCTGGCGCCTCGCCCACCCATACCGGTTCGTCGCCCATAACGGCGAGATCAACACGCTGCGGGGCAACGTGAACTGGATGGCGGCCCGCCAAGCCTCCGTCGATTCGGATCTGTTCGGCAACGACATCTCGAAGCTCTGGCCGATCTCCTACGAGGGCCAGTCCGACACGGCGTGTTTCGACAACGCGCTCGAATTCCTGGTCCGCGGCGGATACTCGCTGACCCACGCCATGATGATGCTCGTGCCCGAGGCCTGGGCCGGCAACCCGCTCATGGACGAGGACCGGCGCGCCTTCTACGAATACCACGCCGCCCTGATGGAGCCCTGGGACGGCCCGGCCGCGATCGTCTTCACGGACGGACGCCAGATCGGCGCGACGCTCGACCGGAACGGCCTGCGCCCCGCCCGCTTCCTCGTCACCGACGACGGCCTCGTCGTCCTCGCCTCCGAGATGGGCGTCTTGCCGATCCCGGAGGAATCGATCGTCGAGAAGTGGCGGCTGCAGCCCGGCCGCATGCTGCTGATCGACCTCGAACAGTGCCGCATCGTCGAGGACGAGGAGATCAAGCGCGATCTCGCGAATGCCAATCCCTACAAGGACTGGCTGAAGCGCACGCAGATCGTGCTCGAGGATCTTCGCAAGGTCGAGCCGCGGCAGCCGCGGAGCGACGTGGCTTTGCTCGATCGGCAGCAGGCCTTCGGGTACACGCAGGAAGACCTGAAGCTCCTGATGCAGCCCATGGCCGTCACCGGCCAGGAGGCCGTCGGCTCGATGGGCACGGACACGCCGATCTCGGCGATGTCGGACCGCTCGAAGCTGCTCTACACCTACTTCAAGCAGAATTTCGCCCAGGTGACGAACCCGCCGATCGACCCGATCCGCGAAGAGCTCGTCATGAGCCTCGTCTCCTTCATCGGGCCGCGGCCGAACATCCTCGACCTCGAAGGCGCAAGCCGCAAGAAGCGGCTCGAGGTGCGCCAGCCGATCCTGACGAACGAGGACCTGGAGAAGATCCGCTCGATCGGCCATTTCGAGGACCGTTTCGACACGAAGACCCTCGACATCACCTACCCGTCCGAACTCGGGGCGGCGGGGCTGGAGGGCGCGCTTGGACGCCTGTGCGACCGAGCCGACGCGGCCGTCCATGGCGGCTACAACATCATCGTCCTGTCGGACCGCGCGGTCGGACCCGACCGGATCCCGATCCCGGCTTTGCTCGCGACGGCGGCGGTGCACCATCACCTGATCCGGAAGGGCCTGCGGACCTCGGTCGGTCTCGTGCTGGAAACGGGCGAGGCCCGCGAGGTGCACCATTTCGCCTGCCTCGCCGGCTACGGCGCCGAGGCGATCAATCCCTATCTCGCCTTCGAGACGCTGCTCGACATGAAGGACGAGATGCCGCCGGAGGTCTCCGAGAGCGAGATCGTCTATCGCTATATCAAGTCGATCGACAAGGGATTGCTGAAGGTGATGTCCAAGATGGGCATCTCGACCTATCAATCCTATTGCGGCGCGCAGATCTTCGACGCGGTCGGCCTTCGGTCCGACTTCGTCGAGAAGTACTTCTTCGGCACCGCGACCTATATCGAAGGGATCGGGCTCGACGAGGTCGCCGAGGAGACGATGCGTCGCCACCGCGACGCGTTCGGCAACGCGCCCATTTATCTCAATGCGCTTGATGTCGGCGGCGAATACGCCTTTCGGCTGCGCGGCGAGGAGCATGTCTGGACGCCGGAATCGGTTTCGGCCTTGCAGCATGCCGTGCGGCTCAACGCGCAGGATCGCTACGCCGAGTTCGCGCGTCTGCTGAACAAACAGCAGAACCGGCTGAAGACGCTCCGGGGCCTGCTCCGCATCCGCGGTGCCGAGGAACTCGGCCGCGCCCCCGTGCCCCTCGACGAGGTCGAGCCTGCCTCCGTCATCGTGAAGCGCTTCTCGACCGGCGCCATGTCCTTCGGCTCGATCTCGAAGGAGGCGCACGAGACGCTCGCGCTCGCCATGAACCAAATCGGCGGAAAGTCGAATACCGGCGAGGGCGGCGAGACGGCCGAGCGCTACCGGCCGATGGCGGACGGACGCTCCAAGCGGTCGGCCATCAAGCAGGTCGCCTCGGGCCGCTTCGGCGTGACGACGGAATACCTCGTCAATTCCGACATGATGCAGATCAAGATCGCCCAGGGCGCGAAGCCCGGCGAGGGTGGCCAATTGCCCGGCCACAAGGTCGACGCCAAGATCGCTAAGGTCCGGCATTCCACCCCCGGGGTGGGTCTCATCTCGCCGCCGCCGCACCACGATATCTATTCGATCGAGGACATCGCCCAGCTCATCTTCGACCTGAAGAACGTCAATCCGGATGCTTCAGTCTCCGTGAAGCTCGTCTCCGAGGTCGGCGTCGGCACGGTCGCGGCCGGCGTCGCCAAGGCACGGGCGGACCACATCACGATCTCGGGCTTCGAGGGCGGCACGGGTGCGGCGCCCCTAACCTCCATCAAGCATACGGGCAGCCCCTGGGAGATGGGCCTTGCCGAGACCCAGCAGACGCTGGTCCTGAACAAGCTTCGCGGCCGGATCGCGCTGCAGGCGGATGGCGGCATCCGGACCGGTCGCGACGTCATCATCGCCTTCCTGCTCGGCGCCGACGAGATCGGCTTCGCGACCGCGCCGCTGATCGCGGCCGGCTGCATCATGATGCGAAAATGCCACCTGAACACCTGTCCGGTCGGCGTCGCGACCCAGGACCCCGTGCTGCGCAAGCGCTTCGCGGGCCAGCCCGAGCACGTCATCAACTACTTCTTCTTCGTGGCCGAGGAGCTGCGCGAGCTCATGGCATCCGTTGGGGCCCGGACGGTCGACGAGCTCGTCGGCCGCACGGAGCTGCTCGACCAGGGTGCCGCGATCGAACACTGGAAGGCGCGGGGCCTCGACTTCTCAAAGGTGTTCTACAAGCCCGAGGTCGGCCCCGACGTCGCGACGCGCCACGTCGAGTCGCAGCATCATCCGATCAACGACGTTCTCGACCGCTCCCTGATCGAGGGTGCCCGGGCAGCAATCGAGACCGGCACGCCCGTGACGCTGCAGGCAACGGTGAAGAACGAAAACCGGACGGTCGGCGCCATGCTGTCCGGGATGGTGGCAAAGGCCCGCGGCAATGCGGGGCTGCCCGACGATACGATCACGGTCCGGCTCACCGGCACGGCCGGCCAGAGTTTCGGTGCCTGGCTCGCAGCCGGGGTGACTCTCAACCTGACGGGCGACGCGAACGACTATGTCGGCAAGGGCCTGTCGGGCGGGAAGCTGATCATCCGGCCCTCGCCGAATTCGAGGGCGGTCGCCGAGAACTCGATCATCGTCGGCAACACTGTCCTGTACGGGGCGATCGCCGGCGAATGCTACTTCCGGGGTGTCGCGGGCGAGCGTTTCGCGGTGCGGAATTCCGGGGCGATCGCGGTGGTGGAAGGCGCCGGCGATCACGGCTGCGAATACATGACCGGCGGCGTCGTCGTCGTGATCGGCCCGACCGGCCGCAACTTCGCGGCTGGCATGTCGGGCGGCATCGCCTATGTGCTCGATGAGGACGGCAACTTCGCCAGGCGCTGCAACCTCTCCATGGTCGATCTCGAGCCGGTCGAGGAGGAGGAGGACCTGATGCAGCGGATCCACCATTCCGGCGGCGATCTCGAATTCAAGGGCCGGATCGACGTGCTGGCCGACATGACCGGCGGCGACGAGGAGCGGCTCCTCGCCCTCCTCCAGAAGCACCTCGCCTATACCGACTCGGCCCGCGCCAAGGCGATCCTCGACAATTGGGCGGAGTACCGGCCGAAATTCGTGAAGGTCATGCCCGTCGAGTATCGCCGCGCCATCCGGGAAATGGGACGTGACCGCCTGCCCCAGGCAGCGGAGTGAGCATGTATCGCCAGAACGCGGGTAGGACACGGATCGATGGGTAAGGTCACCGGGTTCCTGGAGATCGATCGGCGTGACCGGAAGTATCTTCCGGCGTCGGATCGCATCCGGAATTATCGCGAATTCGTCATCCCGCTGGGCGAGGAGGGGACGCGCGACCAGGCGGCCCGCTGCATGGATTGCGGGATCCCGTTCTGCCATTCGAGCTGCCCGGTCAACAACCAGATCCCGGACTGGAACGACCTCGTCTACAATGCCGATTGGCGCGAGGCGCTCCGCAATCTCCAGTCGACCAACAACTTCCCGGAATTCACGGGCCGCATCTGCCCCGCGCCCTGCGAGGCCTCCTGCACGCTGAACCTGGAAGACACGCCCGTCACCATCAAGACGATCGAGAATGCGATTGCGGATCGCGGCTGGCAGGAAGGCTGGATCATTCCCGAGCCGCCGTCGCAACGGACCGGCAAGCGCGTCGCCGTGGTCGGGTCGGGGCCGGCCGGTTTGGCGGCCGCCCAGCAGCTCGCCCGTACCGGGCACGAGGTGCATGTGTTCGAGAAGCAGGCCCGGGCCGGCGGCCTTCTTCGCTATGGCATCCCCGATTTCAAGATGGAGAAGCACCACGTCGACCGGCGGGTCCGGCAGATGGAGGCAGAGGGCGTCACCTTCCATTACGGCGCCCATGTCGGCGAGACGATGCCGGCGGCCGAGCTCGTCGAGGAGTACGACGCCGTGCTGCTGACGGGCGGGGCGGAGAAGCCGCGCGACCTGCCGATCGAGGGCCGCGATCTCGACGGCGTCCATTTTGCGATGGATTTCCTGCCGCAGCAGAACCGCCGCGTCAGCGGCGAGAATACCGGCATCCCGAAGCCCATCCTGGCTGCCGGCAAGCATGTCGTCGTCATCGGCGGCGGCGATACCGGGTCCGATTGCATCGGAACTTCGGTTCGACAGGGCGCACTCTCGGTGAAGCAGTTCGAGATCATGCCGCTGCCGCCGACCCGCGAGGACAAGCTCGCGACCTGGCCGAACTGGCCCCTGAAGCTCCGCACCTCGTCCAGCCACGAGGAAGGCGCCGAGCGGGAATTCTCGGTCCTGACCACGCGCTTCGAAGGCGCGGGCGGCAAGGTCGTGCGCCTGCACGGCGTCCAGGTGGATGGCAGCTTCAAGCCGGTTCCGGGCACCGAATTCGAGATGCCGGCCGATCTCGTGCTCCTCGCCATGGGCTTCGTCGCGCCGGTCCAGGAGGGGTTGCTCACGGAACTCGGCATCTCGCTCGACAAGCGCGGCAATGTCGCAGCCGACACCGACAGCTACCGGACCTCGCAGGACAAGGTTTTCGCGGCCGGCGACATGCGGCGCGGCCAGTCGCTCGTCGTCTGGGCGATCCGCGAGGGGCGGCAGGCCGCCCGGGCGATCGACGAGGCCCTGATGGGCGCCTCCGTCCTGCCCCGATGACGGACACCGTCTTCGGGCCGGAAATCAAACCCCGCCTGCGCGCCGTCGCCGAAAACCAGCCGGCCTTTTCGGAGCTGATCGGCTTCCGACTGGTCAGCGTAGCGCTGGACAAGGTCGTGGCGGAGTTCCGGGTCGCGGAGGAACTCGGCAACCGGAACGGCGTCCTGCATGGGGGCGCCATCATGGCCTTCGCCGACAATCTCGGCGGCACGGCGGCGACGATCAATCTGCCGGAAGGCGCCTCGACGACCACGATCGAGAGCAAGACGAACTTCTTCGCCAGCATCGCGATCGGCGAGATCGCACGCGGGGAATGCACGCCGCTTCATCGCGGCCGCACCACCATGGTCTGGGAATCGCGGATCATCCGGGCGGATGGCAGGCTCGCCGCACTCGTGACCCAGACGCAACTCGTGATGGCGAAGCGCTGACGAGCTACTTGTCCCTGAGCGCCCTCAGGACGGCGACATCCGCGTAGCCGTCGGCGACCAGACCCGACCGACGCTGGAATTCGCGGATCGCCTCCCGGGTGCGCCCGCCATGGCGGCCGTCCGCCTCCCCCTTGTAGAGGCCGAGCTTCGCGAGGCGCTTCTGCACTTCCTCCTTCTCGGGATGGCTGAGCGCCTTTTCCGAGATGGGCCATGCCCGGGCGAGCGCGCCGCCGCCGCCGATGCGGTTCGCCAGATACCCGACCCCGAGCGCATAGGCGTCGGAGGAGTTATAGGCCCGGATCACCTCGAAATTGTCGCCGACCAGGAAGGCCGGGCCGCGGATGCCCGTCGGCATGAACAGGGAGGCCTCTCCGCTGCCGGGCAAGCCCTCACCGTCGGTGCGCCTGACACCCATCGACGCCCAATCCGCGAAACCGCGCCGGTTCACGCGAAGGTCGATCTGGCCCGGTACGGCGACCTCGACGACCCAGGGCAGGCCGGGCTTCCAGCCTTTCTGGCGCAGGTAGTTCGCGGTCGACGCGAGGGCGTCCGGGACGGAGGTCCAGATGTTCGGATGGCCATCCCCATCCTGGTCGATCGCGTAGGCCGCGTAGCTCGACGGCATGAACTGGGTCTGGCCCATGGCGCCGGCCCAGGACCCCTTCAGGCTGTCGCGGGTCGCGTGGCCGTCCTGGATGATGCGAAGCGCCTGGATCAGCTCGTCGCGAAAGAAGTCCCCGCGATAGCGCACATAGGCCAGCGTCGCGAGCGAGCGGATGACGGAAAGCCCACCGGTATTCGAGCCGAAGCCGCTCTCCATGCCCCACACCGCGAGCACGACCTCACGAGGAACCCCGTAGGTTCGCTCGATCCGGTCGAAGGTCGAATCCCACTCCGCCGAGGCAGCACGGCCCTTGGCGACCCGCTGCCCGGAAGCCGCTCCGTTCACGTATTCCCAGATCGGACGGGAAAACTCGGATTGCTTCCTAGTCAGCGCCACGACCTTCGGGTCGGGCGTCAGGCCCTGCAGGGCCGCGTCGAACGTGGCGCGAGCGATGCCGGCATCCCGGGCGACCGGCCAGAGATCGGCCAAGAAGCGGGCGAAGTCGCCGTGGCTCTTCGAAGCCCCGCCTTCGGCTTTCGGGGACGGTTTCGCCTCCGGTCCGGCCTCGAAGACCGGCGCCGCGAACCAGGCCGCCGCGATCGCGACGAGGAGCCTAAAAGACCGGCGAAGAGCCAGGCGAGAATGTTTCGTCATGAATGGCCTCAGAGAAATTCGCCTAGGAGGCGGCCATGGCTTCATTGCGGCGGGATTCCTCGCCGCCGGCCAGGTGCCGCTCCCAGGCGAGCGCACCCCGGACGATCCCCTCGAGATCGTCGCGGCTCGGACACCAGCCGAGTTCCGAGCGGATGCGCTCCGCCCGGGCCACGATCGCGGGCGGATCGCCCGGCCGGCGCGGCGACAGGGTCACGGGGAAATCCACCCCCGAGACGCGCTTCACGACCTCGATCACCTCGAGCACGGAATAGCCGCGGCCGTAGCCGCAATTCAGCGTCAGGCTCGCGCCGCCGCCGCGGAGATGGTCGAGCGCGACGAGATGGGCATCGGCAAGGTCGGAGACGTGGATGTAGTCGCGGAGGCAGGACCCGTCATGCGTCGGGTAGTCGGTCCCGAAGACCTCGAGCCGCGGCCGCTGCCCGAGCGCCGCCTGGGCCGCGACCTTGATCAGGTGGGTCGCCGCCGGTGTCGACTGGCCCGACCGGCCGGCCGGATCGGCGCCCGCCACGTTGAAATAGCGGAGCGCGACGTAGCGCAGGTCATGCGCGACGGCCGCGTCGGCCAGCATCCATTCGGTCATCAACTTGGAGCGGCCATAGGGCGAGACCGGCGCCGGCGCGACATCCTCGCCGACCGGCTCGCTCGAGGTCTCGCCGTAGACGGCGGCGGTCGAGGAGAAGATCATCTGCCTGACGCCCGAGCGGATGGCGGTCTCGATCAGGGTCCGGG
The DNA here is from genome assembly GCF_964242715.1 of uncultured Enterovirga sp. Taxonomy (NCBI): domain Bacteria; kingdom Pseudomonadati; phylum Pseudomonadota; class Alphaproteobacteria; order Hyphomicrobiales; family Methylobacteriaceae; genus Enterovirga; species uncultured Enterovirga sp. Next base: position 38,292 of record NZ_CAXTAZ010000027.1, on the reverse strand, counting down.
ATTTCGCGGTGTTGTTCAGGTAATAGCCAAGCGGGTCCGCGACCGATTCCGGCACCACGATCCGGGCCGCGAAATGGGCGAGCGCCTCGACCTTTTGGTCCGCCATCGCGCGCCCGACCAGGTCCGGATCGCCCATGTCGCCGACCACGAGGTCCACGCCGTCCGGCACGGCCGAGGCGAAACCGGTCGAGAGGTCGTCCAGGACCACGACGCGCTCGCCGCGATCGAGAAGCGCCAGCACCATGTGGCTGCCGATATAGCCGGCGCCTCCCGTGACCATCACCGTCATCGACCATTCCCCGCTTCGTTCAGCATCATGACGGAAAACGCTTCACGAGCCGTGAAGCTTTGACTTTTGCGGGCGTCCGACCAAGGTAGCGATCCGCGCCCCCCGGCGTGCGATTCAGATCAACAACACGCGAGGGAGCCGGAACGCCCATGAAGCGCATCCGCAAGGCCGTTTTGCCTGTCGCGGGCCTCGGGACGAGGTTCCTGCCGGCCACGAAATCGATCCCCAAGGAGATGCTGACGGTCGTCGACCGGCCCGTGATCCAGCACGTCGTGGACGAGGCGAAAGAGGCCGGCATCGAGCATTTCATCTTCGTGACGGGCCGGAACAAGGGCGTGATCGAGGACCATTTCGACATCGCCTTCGAGCTCGACCGCACGCTGCATGAGCGCGGCAAGCTCAAGGAATACGAGGCCCTGAAGGCCGATCTGCCTGCTGCCGGCCAGACGAGCTTCACGCGCCAGCAATCCCCGCTCGGGCTCGGCCACGCCGTCTGGTGCGCGCGCGAGATCGTGGGCGACGAGCCCTTCGCCGTGATCCTGCCCGACATGCTGAGCCGCGGCTCCATGACCCAGATGCTCGCTGCGTACGAACGGCATGGCGGCAACATCATCGCGGTCGAAGAGGTGCCGCCGGAACAGACGCATCAATACGGGATCGTGGCGATCGGGGAGGATTTCGGCCAGACTTTCGAGATCACCGCCATGGTCGAGAAGCCGCCCCAGGGAACCTCGCCCTCGAACCTGATCATCTCGGGCCGCTACATCCTGCAGCCGGAGATCTTCGGCGTCCTGTCCGCGCACGAGACGGGCGCCGGCGGCGAGATCCAGCTCACGGACGCGATGAAGCGGCTTGCCGGCGAGCAGAGCTTCTTCGGCATGCGCTACGACGGCCGGACCTACGATACCGGCACCAAGATCGGCTTTCTCATGGCGAATGTCGCCTATGCCCTGCAGCGCGACGATCTTTCGGCCGCGTTCCGGGCCGAGCTCGAGATCCTCCTCGGTCGCTGAGCCGGTCTTGAGGTCCATCACGGGAGAGATCGAGATGGACCCGGCGATCACGGATGATCTCAGCTGCTGGGTCACGAAGGCCGGGCTGTCCGGCACGTCCGAGACCGAACTCCTGGAGGAGTTCTGCCGGCGTGGGATCGAGGCCGGCTTGCCGATCGACCGTGCGCTCGTCGTCGTCGACACTCTTCACCCTGTGCACGAAGGCCGCGTGTTCCGGTGGAACAGCCGCAACGGCGGCGAGAGCGAGGTGTTGGAATACGGCCGCACCAACCAGGGCGGCGAGGTCTCCGAGAATTGGCGGCGCTCGCCCTTCTACCAAATGCTCGAAACCGGGCATTCCTCGATGCGGCGCCGTCTCGACGAGTCCTGCGCAGACGAGTTCCCGCTGTTCCGCGAACTCATGGACCAGGGCCAGACCGACTGGGTGGCGCTGATCGACCGGTTCACGCCCGGGACAGAAATCGGTGAGATGGACTGCATCTACAGTTCCTGGACCACGGCGGCGCCGGACGGCTTCGGTGAGGACAGGATCCAGGCGCTGAAACGGCTCGTCCCCTCACTCGGCCTTTCCATCAAGAGCGCTTCGCTCGCGCGGATCGCCGAGACGCTCGTGGAAACCTATCTCGGACGGGACGCCGGGCGGCGCGTCCTGTCCGGGCGTATCGAGCGCGGCGTCGCGGACAGGATCGAGGCCGCGCTCTGGTTCAGCGATCTGCGGGGCTACACCCGGATCACGGGCGAGGCCGATCCCGGGCAGATCATCCCATTCCTGAACGATTACGCGGAAGCCGTGATCTCGGCCGTGCACGAAGCCGGAGGCGACGTGCTGAAGCTGATCGGCGACGGCGTGCTCGCGATCTTCAACGAGGCGTCGCAGGCGGAGGCGTGCCGGTGCGCGCTTCGGGCGGAGGCGCTCGCGCGGGAACGCATCGCGGAGGTCAACGAGCGGCGCTCGGCGAAGGGCCTGCCGGTTACCCAGGCCTATATCGGCCTCCATGTCGGCGAGGTCTTCTACGGCAATATCGGATCGCGGGATCGTCTCGACTTCACGGTCGTCGGGCCTGCCGTGAACGAGGCCAGCCGGATCGCAGCGATGTGCCGGTCGGCCGACCGCGACGTCCTGGTCTCGGACGCGTTCTGGGCGGCGGCGTCGGACGAGGACCGCGAGCGCCTCGTCTCCGTAGGGCGTTATGCGCTCCGCGGCGTCGAGCGTCCGGCAGAGCTGTTCACGCTCAATCTGTGGTCCGAACCCGATCCTGCCGCCTCATGACCCCGGTTGGGATCGGCCGTCAGGGCTGGAGCCGGATTCCGAGCAGGAACACGTTCGTCGAGTAGCTGGATCCGGCCACCGTGCTGCTCAGGGTCTCGTAATTGTAGCTCGCCCGAAGCGCGACCTGCCGGTTCAGGCGGTAATCGGCCCGGAGCAGGGCGCCGAAGCTCCGCTCGTTGATGCTGACGCCCTGATATTCGTAATCGGACCCGGTCAGGCCCGCGGTCACGGTCAGGTTGCGACGGAAGTCGTGCGAAACCTCGAGCGTTCCGCGTGCGGTCCGGATGCCGGTTGCGTTCGGAACCGTGGTCTCGTCGACGCCGAGTTGCACGCCGGCCCGCACCGTCGTGATCGGCGAGAAGGCATAGGCGAGCGACGCGTTTGCGACCGGGCTCGTCAGCTCGCGCAGGCGAGCGTCCTGATAGCTGCGCTGCGTCGCCCCCGCGGAGACCTCGCCGGTCAGAAGGCGCGTCAGCTCGAAGGTCGTCCCGATCGCCCCCCCGATCCCGTCCGAGCTCCGGGCGAAGCCGGAACTGTCGATCTTGCGGTCGTATCGGCGCGTGTCGGCGAATGCCTCCGCGAACGGCATGAGGCCGGGGGTCACTTCGTAGCCGAGCCGCCCGCGAACCCCGAAGGAGGTCAGGTTGCGATCGCTCTGGTCGATGGTGGTCCCGTTGGTCAGCTTCGCGTCGTCGTAATCCGCCCGGTCGATCGTGCCCCGCAGGCTCGCGATGACCCGGTTGAAGCGGTGCGTCACCCCGGCCGAGGCACCTTCCGTGTAGACGATCGGCCGTTCCCGCACGACCGCGTTCAGGTCGGGACTGCCGGGACGCTGCGTGTCGATCTGGTAATGGCCCTCGACGTCGAACTGCGTATCCCGCGACGCATCCACCCGGTAGGCGAGGCGCCCGGCGCCTTCGGGCCGGCTCGCCTCAGGGTTCGACGGATATTCGTTGTAGGCGCCGCGGAGAAAGCCCGAGAGCTCGTTGTTGGACCAGTCGCTCTGGACGCGAAGCTCGCCCTCGGTCTGGGACACGAAGGAGCCGCGCCGATTGATGTCGGTCCGGTTCGGGTTCGAATCGTAGCCGATCGCCTGCCCGATGACCGGGAAGAGGTTGATGTTGCCGACCCGGATCCCGAGCGGTGCATACGGATCGTCGGCAGGCGGCCGCCTGCGGGCCGGCACCTCGGGAAGCGCCGGGTCCGGCAACCCGGTCTGGACGGGCTGCACGTTCGCGGCCACCTCCGGAGCGATCAATGTCGACCGGAACGCGCCCTGGACGGGCGCCACCGCCGGAAGGCGCGACCTGCGGCCGCGATTGTCGCGCGGGCCGGGCCGCTTCGCCGATCCGGTTGTCGGTGTGGCCGTCGTTGCGGGTGCGGACCCGGCAGCCGTCCCGTTTCCGGTGAGGCCGGGCGGAAGCCGAAGTCCGGGCTCGGCAACGGCCGACCCTGCGCCTGAACCGGTTTCGCCGAAGGGCCGGCGCGACGGCCCCTCCGATTCCTGTCCGGAGGCGACCCCGGCGAGCCCGAACGCCAGCGCCAGCGCCGAGGCGCCGAACAGCAAGGGGCGGGATGGGACGAAGCGGGTCAGGGCGCACCTCTCCCGGGCCGTGCAGGCGGTCCGGATGGTTAACGGAGGTACAACCCGGATGGTTAACCGGGGGTAAGCGGCCGCGCCTTTCCGGCGTCAGACCTCGTTGCGGCCGAACACGATCTCGGTCGCGCCATAGAGGCGCCGCTCCTGCTCCGCGATGCCTGGCAGAAAGGCGAAGGCCGCCTCCGCCGCTTCCTCGACGACAATGAGGGCATCGGGCGCGAACCAGCCTCCAGCCCGGCACACGGCAAGGGCCGGAGCGCCGAGCCCGCGACCATAGGGCGGATCGCAGAAGACGAGCGAGAAGGGCGGCAGCGGCTTGGCCGGGCCCATCCTGGCAACGTCGCGCTGGAGGAGCGTCATCCCGCCCCCGCCATATTTCGCGAGGTTGCGGCGGATCAGGGCTTGGGCGTCCGGCCCGTTGTCGACGAAGGTGGCGAAGGCCGCGCCGCGGGACATCGCCTCGAGGCCGAGCGCGCCCGTCCCGGCGAAGAGATCGAGCACGCGGGCGCCCTCGACAGGGTCGCCGTAGCCATGCGCCAGGACGTTGAAGATGGCCTCGCGCAGACGATCGGAGGTCGGCCGGATCGAGACGTCGCCGCTCTCGGGCGACGCCAGCACCAAGCCTCGCCGGGCTCCGCCGACGATCCGCACGGGCTTTGGGTCCTAGCTCTCGCGCCCGCGCGGTCCGGCGCCCGGCCGTCCGCCGCGGGGCGGTCCGGCCTTGAAGGGCGGCTTTCCACCCGGACGACCCCCACCAGGCGGCCGGCCACGCGGCGGACCGTCGCCGCGGGCCCGATCTCCGCCCGCAGCCGCGCGGGCACCGAAGGCGGGCTTCGGGCCTGCGCCCGCCCGGGGGCCGAAGCCCGGCTTTCCGCCGACGCTCTTGCCGGCCCCACCGCGACCTTCCGTGCGAGGACCGCCGCCGAAACGCTTGCCGGCGCCGGAATCCGGACGGGGACCGTCGAAGGAGCGCGACGGCCGCCGCTCCCGCGCCTCGCCGTCATTCCTGCCACGCGGAGGCGGCCCGCCCTCGTCCCGCGGGCGTCGCCCGGCGCCGTCGCGCCGGTTCGGACCGGCATCATGTCCGGGAGCCGGCGCCACGCGCTCGACCAGGACGCGCCGGCCCTCGCCCGACTGGATCGCCGCGACGCGGGTCCGGGGCCGTTCCGCTGACGCCGCGCGGTCGGCGCGAGGATCCTCGCGCGGGGTGTAGCGCTTGGGACGGCTCGGGCCATCTTGATCGCTCGCGCGCCAGGCTGTCTCTTTCGGGGCGAAGCGGTCCGGGCGTGCCGGCCGCTCCTCGCCGGCGCGAGCGGGACGGGCCGCACCCGCCCGCATCGGCCGGTCACCGGACGGAGGACGACCCGGGCGGTCGCCGCCCGGGCGGCCAGGACGGTCTCCGCCGGGTCGGGAACGCTCCCCGCCGGCACGGTCGCTGTATCGTGCGGGCCGGCTGCCCGGTCGGTCGGACTCGCTGGCGCGGCGCGGCTCCGGCATCCGGGCGGGCCGGCCAGGAAGGGTCGCGCCCTCCGAGCGGCCGAAGGGCGCGATCGGCTCGCGGACCGGGCTCTCGAAATCGACGCCGGCTTCGGTCGCAAGCGTCTTGCCGAGCTGATCGCGCAGGATCTTGGTCTTGACCTCCTCGACGAGGCCCGATTCGAGGTCTCCGAGCTGGAAGGGACCGAAGGAGAGGCGGATGAGCCGGTTCACCTGAAGCCCGAGATGTTCGAGGATTCGTTTCACCTCGCGGTTCTTGCCTTCACGCAATGAGAGCGTGAGCCAGGTATTGTCGCCCTGCTGTCGGTCGAGCGTCGCCTCGACCGGGCCGTAATCCATCTCGTCGACGGTGATGCCGTTGCGGAGCTTGTCGAGTTGCTCTTGCGTGACCTCGCCGCGCGCGCGGACGCGGTAGCGGCGCGTCCAGCCCGTTTCGGGATGGGCGATGACCTTGGCGAGCCCCCCGTCATTCGTCAGCAGCAATAGCCCCTCGGTATTCATGTCGAGCCGGCCGATGGCGACGACCCTGGGCATCTCCTCCGGAAGCGCCTCGAAGACGGTCGGGCGCCCTTGCGGGTCGCGGAAGGTGGTGACGAGGCCGCGCGGCTTGTGGAACAGCCAGAGTCGGGTCCGCTCCCGGAGCGGCAGCGCCTCGCCGTCGACGGTGATCTGGTCCTCGGAGCCGACATTCAGGGCGGGCGACGTCACGGCCTTGCCGTTCAGCGTCACGCGGCCGGCATCGATCATGGCTTCCGCATCGCGGCGCGAGGCGATCCCAGCCCGCGCGATTACCTTGGCGATCCGCTCCTCGGCCGGCAGGACCTGGGCGGGCTCAGGGGCCTCGTCCCGCTCGGCGCGAACCGGTTCCCGGGCCGGACGGTCGTCGCGGCTCCGCTCGGGCTTCGCGAAGCTCCGGCCCTTGCCGCCCGGAGGACCGCTTCTCGGCGGTCGGGTGTCGGTGGGCCGATCGCGTCCGGTCTCCCCGCGCGCACGTCCGGGCCCCCGCGAGCCGGGCCCGCGCATGTCGTCTCTGTTGTCGGTCATACGGTGCTGATAGCAGAGCGCCCGTGCGAGGGCGAGGAATGGTTGACCCGATGGGGCTGGCGCTCGACGCCGCCCGCGACGCGGCAGAGGACGGAGAGGTGCCGGTCGGCGCCGTGCTCGTCCGGGATGGGACGGTGCTGGCCACCGGCCGCAACCGGCCGCGGCGGGACAGCGATCCGACCGCCCACGCCGAGATCGTGGCGATCCGGGCGGCCGCGCTCGCGCTGGGCAGCGACCGCCTGCCCGGCTGCGACCTCTACGTCACGCTCGAGCCCTGCGCGATGTGCGCGGGCGCGATCTCCTTCGCCCGGATCCGGCGGCTCTATTTCGGCGCGCCCGACCCCAAGGGCGGCGCCGTCGAGCACGGCCCGCGCTTCTTCGCCCAGCCGACCTGCCACCACGCTCCGGAGGCCTATGGCGGCCTGCGCGAGGCGGAATCGGCCGCGCTGCTTCGCAGCTTCTTCGCCGAGCGGCGTTAGACTAGCGGCTGAGACGAGCGCGGACGAAGGCCGGGTAGTCGTCCGTGAGGTCCCCCTCGACGATCTCGTCGATGTCGGTGTCCAGCCCTGGGTCGATCGTCGCGACTTCCACCGGCTCGAGGCAGGAGAAGGCGAAGCCGGTCGCGGCCGCGACGGTGTCGCGCGTCTCGCCCGGGGCGAGCCCGGCAAGGGCGAACCGTCCGAATTCGCCGGACCAGCGGAACACCGCCCGGCCGGTCACGAGCGCATGCGGACCGTCGTTGCGGTCGCCCCGCTCCGCGGAGCCGGGCGCGGCGCTCACGAAGTCGACCGCCTCGACCAGGATCCGCGGGCTATGCGCCTCCCGGAAAAGGATCACGCGGGGGACGAGAGGATAGAGGAAAGCCGAGCCGAAGCTGCCCGGGAAGCGGGCCTCCGTGCGCGGATAGGGGCCCGTGCCGACGAGGTTGATGCGACCTCGCGCATCGATCTGCCCGCCCGACAGGAAGAAGGCGTCGATCCGACCCTGTGCGGCGCAATCGAACAGCTCGCGGTTGCCGTCGGTGAAGACGTTGTGGCGGGCCGAGCCGAGGAGCGACACCCGCATGGCGGGATCGCGCCGGCGCGCCAGCAAGGCGGCCGCGGCCGGGATCGGCGAGGTCGAGCCGACCGCGACATGGCCGATCCCGGCGAGCATCTTCGCGATGGCCGCGATCATGAAGGTCTGGCGCGCGCGGCTCGCCGCCCGTCGGTCCGGAGCCGACGCGACATCGCTCGCCGTCATCAGGCCGCCCGGCTGGCGTGGCTCATGCGCGACTGAGCGAGATAGGCCGTGATCGCGGCCTCGTCCGCTTCGTATTCGCCTCGAAGACCGAGCGGGCGCGCGCCGAACCGAGCGACCGCGACGGCCTCAACATAGAGGGACGGGATCGTCCCGGCCGCCGTCGTGTCCTCGGCCAGGAGGTCGTGATCGACGATCCGCTCCACCGTGACGAGGGTTTTTCGCGACGCATGCGCCATGGTCATCAGCTCGCGCCGAACACCGATCCAGACATTGCCGGAGCGGTCAGCCACTGGAGCGTGGAAGAGGGCGACATCGGGCCGGATCGCCCGCACATGCACCGTCTCGTGCCCCGTGAACGGGTCCGGCACGACCACCCAGTCACCGGCGCGATGCCGGACAAGGTCCGACCCGACGATGCCGGCGACCGGCATCGAATCCACCCCGCGCTCCGCAGCCTGCAGCCCGGCATGGATCGCCGGACAGGTGGCGTCACGCATCGCGATCCGGCCCTCGCGGATCGCGGCCTCGAAGGCGGGCGCGCCGCCGCGCTCGCCGAGACCGACCGCCGCCGCTTCCACGATCGCGACCGCGCCGGCCGCGATCAGCATGTCGCCCTGAAGGCCGAGGCTCGGGACGCCGACGAGATGCAGACCGCGAGGGCCGCGCGCGATCAGCGCCGCGACGGCTGCCATGGCGCAGCCGGAATAATCCGGCGGCAGGGCGAGGACGCTGCCGTCCGGGATCTCCGCCACGAGATCATCCACGGAGCCGACGATGCGGGCCATGCGCCTCCCCAACATGTCCGAGGAGATTAGGCCGGGACGCGGTCGATGGCGAGACGGTGTCGCCTCACCACTCGTACTGGCCGCCGATCCCGACGGACGAACTCCCGCCCGCTCCGACATCCGCCTGAAGGCGGATCTCGTCGGTGATGCGGACATCGATCCCGAGACCGGTATCGGCCGCGGAGACTCCGCCCTTGATGCCGACGCTCACCCGGTCGCCGAACGCGCGCTGCAGCCCGGCGCCGATCCCCCCGGAGGCGCCAAGCCCGACATCGAGGCCGCTCAGCCCGAGCGAACGCCGGAGCCCCTCGAAGGCGTCGCCTCCCTCCCCGCCCGAGAATTGCGCGGCCGCCTGGGCCAGCGCGATCGCCTGGAAGGCGGAGAGCTGGCCGGAGGGCGAGTTGAACAGGAGGCGCGACAGCACCTCGTCCTGCGGCAGGTCCGGGCTCGACGTGAAGGCGAAATTCGGGTTGTTCGCCGGCCCGTTCACGGCCACCTGGATGGCCGCCCCGCCGGAATTCGTGGAGGCGACGAAGTCGAGTTCGGGGGTGAGGTCCCCCGAGAAGGTGAGGCGGCCCCGGCTGAAGTCCAGGCGCGACGTGACGATCTGCAACGTCCCGCGCTGGAGGTTGAAGGCCCCGTTCGGGACCGGTTTCGCCAATGTCCCGGTCAACCGGAGCCTGCCGCCGAGTTCGGCATTGAGGCCGCGGCCCCGCACGACGATCCGTCCCGGCGCATTCAGCGTGAGGTCGAGGATGGCGTCGAAGGGCGGAGCGGCGCGTCCACCCTGCCCCTTGGCCTTGGCATCGACGGCGAGCCGGGCCGTCGTAGTCCGGGTGGGGTTGCGGTGGCGGGTATTCGGGAGCGGCTTCTGGGTGGCGGACAGGTTTTCCGGCACGGCAACGTCGGCCGAGACGAGGTCGACCCGACCCGCGACCCGGGGATTGCGAGCGAGTGCGCCCGAAATGCCGAGATTGAGATTGGCGACCGCGGTCACGATTCCGCTTCGGACGAGTTCGGCATTCTGGCCGGCGATCCGGATCTCGCCCGGGAAGCCCGCGCCGGGGTCGAGCCGGACGCGGCCCGACGCCGTGAGGGAGCCGCCATTCCGGGTCGAGGCGCGGCCGCCCTCGATCGTGACCTCCTGGCCCCGGGCCACGATCCGGGCCCCGATATTCGTGAACTGGATGCCCTGGCCCGCGTCCGAGAAGGTGCCGCCGGCGAGATTGGCCGACCCGCTCGCCTCCGGCGCCGACAGCGTGCCGCCGACGCGCGCGTCGACATCCACCCGCCCGGTGAAGCGGCGCCCGCCCGAGGCCAGGAGCCCGGTCGTTGCGCTGCCGGCATCGATGTTGCCCCGGATCGTGAGGTCGAGAGCGCCGGCGCCGCCGGCCGGGAGCGAGCCGCCGATCCGGAGCGAGCCGGCGCGGCCGGCCGCGACAAGCGCGTCCAGGGTGGCGCGGCCGGAGGCGAGGCGTCCCGAGGCCGTCACGTCGATGCGGGGCAGGCCGAGGCTGCGTGTCTGCGGGGCGGTCAGGCCGTCGATCTTGGCCCGGTATTCGCCCGTCGGCGCCGAGGTTGTCCCGGCGATCTGGGCGGTCCCCTCGAAAGTGCCGGCGAGGCCGAGGCCCGGCGCGAAAGCGTCGGCCGCGGAGAGCGGCACGTCGCGGGCTTCCGCCCGGAGGTCGAGCCGGGAGCCGACGATTCCGTTTAGCGTCACGCGCCCTGTGCCGAGCGCGAGCGCGACGTCCCGGAGATCGGCCCCGCCCGGCACGATCGTGACCGTGGCCGGATTGGCCAGCGCGAAACGCTGCCGGTCGCGGGTCGCGGCGAGCCGGCTGATCTCGATCCGGGTACGGTCGCCCGGGACGATGCGGGCGGCGGCATCGAGGTCGAAGCCCCGGGCCGCGGCCTTCAGCGTCACGTCGGAGCTTTGCGGCGTGCCGCGGGCATCGAGCCGCACGCGCGAGATCTGCTCGCCCGCGACGGTCGCCTCGTCGACCCGCGCCTGTCCGGAGACGATCGGGCGGCGATAGATGTCGGTCAGCGTCAGGTCGGCCTCCGCCTTCTCGACGGAAGTTCCGTAGACGCTGACCCTGGTCGCGTTCGCCTTGACCCGGGCATCCTGGCCACCGCCCTCGCCTCCGAGCGTGACGTCCGCGTCGAGCGTACCGACGACCTTGGTGAGGAGGAGCGGCGAGAGATCGTCGAGATTCGGTGCGTTCACCGTGAGGCGGCCGCGGGCGATGTTCGCGGCATCCAGCGTCACGCCGCCCTGCGCCCGGACCGAGCCGATCGTGACGTCCAGGCCTTCGAGCAGGGCCGAGCCGTCCGGGCGTCGCGCCGCGTGCAGGGTGCCGCGAGCCGGTCGCCGGTCGATCTCGCCGTCGAGGGTGACGCGGGCGTCGACCTGCCCCAGGAGATCGCGGGCCACGGCCTCGAGCACGAGCCGCGGAACGGGGCGGCCGAGCGCCGTCGCATTCGTGACCGAGATGCGGAGGTCGGCATCGGGCCGGGCGAGCGTGCCGGTGATCCGGGCGGTCGCTTCGGCCGCGCCGGTCAGCCGTGAATCGGCGCGGGCGAGGTCTGGCGCGGCGACGGTCGCGACGAGGTTGGCCTGATCGGCCGTGACCGCGCCGTCCACACGGGCCGTCGCGGCCGCGCCGGTCAGGCGTAGGTCGTCGAAGCGGTAGCCGCCGGCTGGCGGGATGCTCACGCGCCCGATCAATGTGGGGCGGGCGCCGAGCAGGCCGTCGGCGGCGGCGAGCCCGGTCGCGAACCGGGCGGCCTGCGCGTTCAGCGCGACCTCCGGGGCGGCGAGCGTGCCGCCGACCTTGGCGTCAAGATCGACCGCGCCGGCGAGCCGGACGGTCGAGCCACCGAAGAACCCGTTCGCGGCGGCCGCGTCGACCTGCCCTTTCACGGCGAGATCGAGCAGGCCGGTGGCCGCGAGCGGCGCGGAGCCGTCGATTCTGAGATCGGCGGAGCGGCCCACCGAGACGCGGCTGCCTTCCAGCAAGACGCGGCCGCCCGCGAGTTGGCCGGCAAGAAGCGCCTCGATCGCCGGAAGAGCGGCCGCCCTGGTCTGCGGGGCCGTGATGCCGGCCGCCGTGAAGCGGAACGCGCCGGTCGGCGCGAGCGCCGTTCCGGTCACCCGGGCCTGGCCGTCCAGGGTTCCGGCCAGGCCAAGGCCGGGGCTGGCGAGTTCCGCGGCAGCCAGGGGAACGCGGCGGGCCTCGACCGTGAGGTCGAGCTTGGTGCCGGCCGTGCCGCGCACGAGGAGCCGCCCTTGGCCGAGCGCGACCGCGAGGTTGCCGATCTCGACCCCGCCTCCGACGACGGTCAGGGTCGAGGGTTCGGCGAGGCCGATGCGCTGGTCGCCGCGCCGGGCGTCGAGCTTCGAGAGCTCGATGCGGGTGCGGTCGCCCGGTACGACCCGGGCCTTGGCGTCGAGGTCGAAGCCGCGCGCGACGGCCGTGAGGGAGATGTCGCTCTCATCCGGCCTCCCGGTCGCGTCAAGCCGGACGCGGGAGATCGTCTCGCCTGCCGCGACGACCTCGTCGATCGCGGCCCGGCCGGCGAGCGCGACGCGCCCGTAGAGGTCCGTGAGCGAGAGATCGGCATCGAGCCGCTGCAGGCTCGCGCCATAGGCCGAGGCGGGACCGCCGCGGGCCTGGATGCGGGCATTCTGTCGAGCGCCCGTCGAATCGAGCGCGACGTCGGCGGCGAGCGAGCCGGAGGCCGGCGTGAGCAGGAGAGGCGTGAGGTCGTTCAGGTCGCCGGCATCCAGCGTGACCCGGCCAAAGGCGAGGTTGCGGGCGTCAAGCGAAAGCCCGCCACGCAGCGCGACGGAGCCGATGGCGAGGTCGAGGGCGTCGAGCCGGTAGCCGCCGGCCTCGGGCCGCGCGATCCGGAAGCCGCCGCGGGCCGGCTTGCCGTCGACGATGCCGTCGAGCCGGATCGTGCCGTCGAGGGCGCCGGTCGCGTCCTTGACGTCGACGCCGAGCGCGAGCCGCGGGACGGCGCGGCCGAGCGCGGTGGCCTCGAGGAGGGCGAGTTCGGCGACGACATTCGGCCGCTGCAGCCCGCCGGTGACATCGGCCGTGAGCGTGGCGCGGCCGGTCAGCCGCTCGTCCGCTCGGCCGAGATCCGGGAGGATCGCCGAGACGCGAAGGCCGGCGCTGTCCTGCGCGACCCGGCCATTCACCTCGGCGCTCGCATGCTCGCCCGCGAGCCGGAGCGTCTCGAAACCGTAGCCGCCGGTGGGCTCGACCCGAACCGTTCCAGTCAGGCCGAGCCGGCCGCCGAAGAGGCCGTCGACCGCACCGAGCCCGGTCGCGAAGCCGGCGATGCGCCCGTCCACCGTCGCGTTCACCCGGTTCGCGCGCGGCGTGCCCTCGATCTCGGCCGAGACATTGGCCTGCCCGGCGAGCGCGAGGCCTGCGATTCCGCTGAACGGCCGCAGGGTGGCGGCCTCGAAACCGAGCCGGCCGCGAACCTCGTCGGAGCCGAGGCGGCCCGCATAACGCGCCGTCAGGGTCGGTGTCGTGACGTTCAGGGTCTCCACATCGAGTACGGCCTTGGTCGTGGCCATCCCTCGCAACGTGAAAGCGACGGTCTCCCCGATGGCGCGTGCGAGAGCCGGGTCGAAGGGCGCAAGCCCACTCGCCCGGGCGTCGCCCGTGATCGCGAGCTGGGTCGCGCCGCTCGGCGCCACGCCGGCCGTCGCGGCCCGGAAGGTCGCATCGAGCCGGGCGAGCCGGCCCGCCGGCGTCCGGGCATCTTCGAGCGCCAACGTCGCGTCGACATTCGGTGCCGTCACAGGGCCGGTGACGCGGCCCTGGAAGGCGAGCCGGCGGATCTCGGTCGGGCCCGTGACGGTCCGGCCCTCCGTGGTCGGGACATTCGCGGCCGCGATCGTCAGGTCGGCGATCCCGTCGCGGCTGATCGTGCCGGCGATGTCGAGCCGCGCCGCCGCTGCCGCGAGATTGATGCCCGTGAGCGTGATCGTGCCGTCATCGGCGAAGCCGGCATTGCCGGTAAGCCGGGTCGTGCCCGCGAAGACGGGGGCGGCAGCCTCGGGAAGCAGACCTTCCACCTTGGCCTGGAGATCGAGCGCGAGCCGTCGGACCGCGCCCTGACGGGAGAGGTTGGCCGACCCGTTGGCGCCGAGGCCGTCACCGGCGTCGAGCGCGAGCCGGGCCGCGAAGGCGTCGAGCGTGCCCTCGCCGTCGAGGTTGAACTTGACGGGAGGCTGGCCCGGGAGACTGGCGGCACGGGCCAGGATGCCGCCGGCCGGCTCGTCCACCTTCAGCATCAGCGTCAACCGCTGGCCCTGCGGCACGAGTCCGAGCCGCGCGGCGAGCGTGCCGGGCTGGTCGAGGCGGCGCGCGTCGAAGGTGAGGTCGAGCCCCTCCTGCAGGTTGTTGCTGAGCCTCGCCGCGCCGGTCGCCGTGACGCGGGCCTCGGTGCCGAGAAGCGGTTCCCCAACCTGCAGTTCGGCGAGGTTGAAGGCCTTGATCTCCACCTTGACGGGCAGTTCCGGCAGGATCGGCTGGTCCTCGCCCGCCACCTGGCCCTCCGCCGGGATCGGACGACGGCGGATGTCGAGAATTCCGACCTCGAGCCGGTCGATCTCGAGCCGGCGCTGCAGGAGCGCGAGCCGCCGCCAGACGATGCGGGCACGGTCGAGCCGCAGCCAGACGCCGTCGCGGTCGGAGATCTCGATATTCCGAACCGTGGCATCCGAAGACAAGGCACCCTCGACATCGCCGATCGAGACCCGGGTCGCCGGGGTGGAGAGCGCGCGCGAGATCAGGCCCGCGAGCACGCCCTTGTCGCTGTCACCGGAGCTGCTGCCGAAGCCGAATTGCGCCAGCGCGCCGGCGGAAGCCGTCGCGATCCCGGCCGCGAGCAGGAGGCCGGCAAGGGTTCGTCGAAGGGTCATCAGAAGGATTGCCCGATCGAGACGTAGAGGACGACGGGCTGGTCGCCGGGCCGCGGATTGAGCGGAAACGCGACGTCGAGCCGCAACGGGCCGATGCCTGTGTAGTAGCGCAGCCCGAGCCCGGCCGACATCTGGACGGCATCCTTGAGGCCGAGCTTCGGGACGGTGGACGCGAAGGCGCCGCCGGCATCGAAGAAGGGCACGACACCGATCGTGTCCGTCACCTTGATCCGCACCTCCAGGCTCCCTTCGAAGAGCGAGCGCCCGCCGACCACGAAGCCGAACGGGCCCTGCGGAGCGATCGTCTGGTAGCGATAGCCCCGGACGGAGCCGCCGCCGCCGGTGTAGAAGCGATAGTTCGACGGGATCTCCCGCAGATCGCTCGGCGCGTCGAGCAGGCTGCCCAGGCCCACGCGGCCGGCCAGAATGTAGTTCGCGTCCTCGTCCAGGGCGTAATAGGTCGAGGCGTCCGCCGTCGCCCGGGTGAGCCCGACCGAGGAGCCGAGCGCGGTCGGATAGGGCGTGATCGTGGCGTTGATCCGGAAGCCGGTGGAAGGATCGAGCAGCTTGTCGGTGTTGTCGAACTTCACGCCGAGCGGGATGCCGACGAGCTGGTAATCGACATTCGAGATGACGTCCGAGGTCTGCCCGCGCTCGTATTTGACGCCGAAATTGGCCGAGAGCGTCTCGTCGATGCGGTAGCGGAACCCGGTCGTGGCTCCGCCGAGCCGATAGGTGTAGCCGCCGAAGCGCGGGCTGCCGACACGGTTCCGCTCGACGATGCCGTCGAACGTATAGTCGAAGCGGCTTCCGAGGAGCGCCGGCTTCAGGAAGCTCGCGGTGAAGCGGGCACCGATATCGGAGGGCTTGAGGTCGCCCGGATCCTTGATCCGGGTGCCGTTGTTCCTGGGCGCGAGGAACGCGGCGCCTTCGAGCCGCAGGCGCTCCGCCTCCCCGAAGAGGTTGCGGTGCTCATAGAAGAGCCGTCCCGTCGGCCCGTCCACGGTCGAGTAGGCTGCCGAGAACCCGACGAGATTCGGGGCCCTGTCCGTGACGTCGACGAAGATCGGCAGGTTGCCGGCGCGGTCGAGGCGGTCGCCCTCGCGGACCCGCACCGATCCGACCGCCGGGATCGTGGCGACGGCCTTCCTCGTATCGTCGAGGCGTTTTGGCGAGTAAGGCTCGCCATAGTCGAGGTAGATGAAGGATCGGACCACGGATTGCGGGAAGGTCTGCGGGCCCTTGATCGAGACTTCGCCGATGCCGGCCTTCGGTCCTGTATCGACCAGGAAGGCCACGTCCATGGTCAGGGCGGCATGGTCCACGACCGGCGCGGGAGCCGGCACCTTCACGAACGGGTAGGATTGCTGGCGAAACCAGTCGCTGATCCGGGCGATGGCGGCCCGAATATCGGCGGTGCGGGCGGGATCGCCCGGCCCGAGCTTCACGATCCGGGGTGGCAGCAGATCGGGCGGGACGGGGAGCCGCGTCGCCGCGTCGAGGACCTGCACGTCCCGGAGCCGGAAGAGCGGGCCGGTCTCCGCCGTCACCGTGACGGGAATGCGGGCGCGGCCGCGCAGCGCGCCCGCCGCCCGCGCCGCCGCACCCTCACGGTCGAGCCCGATCTCGAGCGGCTGGCCCGCGACCGAGATCACCAGGCGGGCATTGTAATAGCCGGTGCTCCAGAGGGAATCGATCAGGGGCGCGAAATCCGCCTGCGCCCGCTGCACGAGGCTCGCGCCGTCCGGCGGCGCATCCCGCCGCAGCTTGTAGAGATTCGAGACCTGCTGGAGGGAATCCTCGACGCTGTCGTCCCCGGTCACCTGAAAGGTCAGGTCGTAGGGCAAAGCGGTGGCGCTCGGCTCGGGCGCCTCGTCGCCGCCGAACAATCCGAAAAAGTCGAACGCCATCGCAGGCCCGCCGCACGCGGCGGTCAGACTCGTCAGGACAAGGAGAACCAAGGCCCAACTCCTGGCCCGGTCCCGACACACTGAACTCATTCACCCTCCAGGCGGGCCGTACTGCCTTCTGGCCGTCGCCGCGCCGCGTCCCAAGAAGTCCTTCATCCCTGAATGCGTCGAGGTTAACCTGCCGGCCCTTCGGCGGCCATTCCGGCCGGACGATCTCCGGGCGGTATGTCTGATTGACAACACATAGAGGACGCCGGATCGGCTAATTTCTCGCAAACGACCCGCGCAGCGTGTGGTCGCGAACCATGGCATCAGGATGGCTGAGAAGGGGATGGCCGAGGCGCGCGACTGGCGTGCGGAGGTCGATCGGCGGGACGAAGCCGAACCCAGCAGTGGCGATCTCGCAAGGGCGACGGAGCCGGGGCGGGGCCGCGAGGCCAGCGAGCCGCCCGAGATCCCGATGCGGGGCTGGATGGACATCGCGTGGCGCGTGGTGCTGTCGATCCCGCAGGATCGCATCCTGGCGACCGCCGGCAGCGTCGCCTTCTTCGCCCTCCTCGCCATCTTTCCCGCCATCGCCGTCGTGGTCTCGCTTTATGGGCTCGTGACCGACGTCCGTACGATCGGCGACCATCTGGCCCTTCTCGCCGGAATTCTGCCCGAAGGCGCGCTGGTGCTCATCCGCGACCAGATCGGCGTGATTGTCTCGAAAGAGACGAAGACGCTGTCCTTCGCCTTCCTGGCCGGGTTCGCCACGGCGCTCTGGAGCGCGAATTCCGGCATGGGCGCGCTCTTCGACGCGCTGAACGTCGTCTATGGCGAGAAAGAGAAGCGCTCGCTCTTCGCCTTCTACGCGACCACCTTCCTGTTCACGCTCGGGGCGGTGTTCTTCGTGCTGCTCGCGATCACGGCCGTCGTGGTTCTGCCGATCGCTCTCCGGGTCGTCGGAGTGTCGATCTCGGGCGAGACGATCCTGTCGATCGCGCGCTGGCCTTTGCTCCTCATCGTGGTGATGTTCGGCCTTGCGGCCGTGTACCGCTACGGTCCGAGCCGGGCGAATGCCCGTTGGGGCTGGGTTTCGCTCGGCAGCGTGGCTTCTTCGATCCTCTGGATCGCGGCCTCGATGGCCTTCTCTTGGTACGTGTCGAGCTTCGACAGCTACAACAAGGTCTACGGCTCGCTCGGCGCCGGGATCGGCTTCATGGTCTGGATCTGGATCTCGGTCGTGATCGTGCTGGTCGGCGCCGAACTCAACGCCGAGATGGAGCACCAGACCGCGCGCGACACGACCACCGGGCCGGAACAGCCGCTCGGCGTCCGGGGCGCGACGATGGCCGACCATGTCGGCCCGGCCCAGGCGTGAGGCCGGCACGAGCCTTGCTGCCGTGACGGACTCCAGTGCCGCTTGACGGCGGCCCGTCCGGAACACGACACTCCGGCTCCTCAACTCGGCAGGACGATATGCGACGCACGCTCGGTGCCCTCCTCCTTTCGCTCGCTGTCGCGGCATCGCCCGCGATGGCCGACAAGGCCTCGAACTCGATCCGCTTCGCCTACGACCAGGTCCCGGAGAACGTGGACCCGTATTTCAACAATCTTCGGGCGGGCGTGATCATCAGCCAGCACGTCTGGGATACGCTGATCTATCGCGACCCGACCACCGGCGAATACAAGGGACAGCTCGCGACGAAATGGACCATCGTCAACGACACCACGTTGGAATTCGACCTCCGCAAGGGCGTCAAGTTCCACGACGGTAGCGATTTCACGGCAGAGGACGTGGTCTACACCTTCACCTACGTGTCCAAGCCGGAATCGAGGGCGACGACGCAGGCCAACGTCAACTGGATCGACAAGGTCGAGGCGCTCGATCCCTACAAGGTCAGGCTGACGACGAAAACACCGTTTCCAGGCGCGATCGACTACCTGTCCGGACCTCTCGTGATCCATCCGGCCAAGTATTACGAGAAGGTCGGCCCGAAAGGGATGAACGAGAAGCCGGTCGGGTCCGGCCCGTTCCGGGTGTCGAGCCACGTGATCGGAAAGTCGCTGACGCTCGAGCGCAACCCGGACTATTTCAAGGACTCGCCGAAGCCGCTCGCGAAGGTCGGCAAGGTCGAGATCCGGTTCATCCCGGACCGGCAAACGCAGATGGCCGAGATCATGGCCGGCGGCCTCGATTTCATCATGAACGTGCCGAAGGACCAGGCCGACCAGATCGGAGCCGTGCCGGGCTATCAGGCGGTCTCCGGCGAGACCATGCGGATCGCCTTCCTGCATTTCAACGCCCTTCCAGAGACCCCCACGGCCGCCTTCAAGGACGTGAGAGTTCGGCAGGCCATCAACCACGCGATCAACAAGGACGCGCTGGTGAAGGAGATCGTGGGCGGAGGCTCGCGGCCGCTCGTCACGCCCTGCTTCTTCACCCAGTTCGGCTGCACGGCCGAAGGGGCCACGGCCTATCCGTACGACCCCGCCAAGGCCAAGGCTCTCTTGAAGGAGGCCGGATTCGGAAATGGTCTCTCGTTCGACTTCTACGCCTACCGCGAACGTCAGCAATCCGAGGCGATCATCAACGACCTCGCCGCGATCGGGATCAAGGCCAATCTCCGCTTCCTGCAATATGCGGCCATGCGGGATCAGATGCGGGGCGGCAAGGTCGGCTTCGCGTTCCAGACCTGGGGGTCGAATTCCGTCAACGACGTGTCGGCTTCGACGCCCGTCTACTTCGGTGCAGGCAGCGCAGACGACGTCAGTCGCGATCCCGAGATCCAGTCGTTTCTGAAGACCGGAGACACTTCCGTGAAGCCCGACGACCGCAAGTCAGCCTACCGGAAGGCCTATGCCTTGATCTCGGAGCGGGCCTACACGGTGCCGCTCTACACGGTGCCTACGTATTACGTCGCGCCGGCCGCCCTGACCTTCAAGGCCTATCCGGACGAATGCCCGCGTTTCTGGGAGATGAGCTGGAAGTGATCCCCCCGGACGGGGCGCTCTCGTCGTGCGTTCCAGGTCGGCGTAGGCGTGAGGGCCGGCGCGGCTGCCGGCCCTCCTCTTTCATCTTAGCCTTGGGCACCGCCCATCTGGGCCTGCATGCGGGCCAATTGGGACAGGTGCAGCTTGATCAAGGGGATCGCGTTCCGCGCAACCCGACGCAGCACCGGGTCGTCCCCGCTCTGCGCATAGCTGCCGTGGATCCCGTAAGCTTCGTTGTGGCCGAGGATCTGGGCGTTGACGAAGGCCAGATCGTAGCCGGGACCGCCCGGCATGGACTGGATGCGGGCGACCATATCGGCCTTCTGCGCGTCGGATGTCATCGGGACGCCCAGAATGGATTCCACCGCACCGAGCACCCCGCCCGCCACCGCGAGAGGGGCTGCCACGAGACCCCCGACCACGCCTCCGGGCGCCGAGCCTCCGGCAGCGCCGCCGGTCGCGCCGTTGAGCTTGGCCGTCAGGGTCGCCTGCTCGTTGACCTCCGCGAGGGCGAAGCGACGGACCATCGGGTTCTGCGATTTGTCGTAGGCATCGCGCGCCGTGGAGTAGAGGAACGAACTGCCCTTCGAGGCCATGGCGAGATATTGCATGGCCGGAATGGCCCCGGGCGCGGTCTGGGCGACCGCCGTGCGGGTCAGCGCCATCGGCGCCGTCGCAGCGAGGAGAGCCAAAGTAAAGTTGCGACGATCCATCATGAAAACTCCCGGGTTCGAATTCACCGGAAAGCCTCGTCGGCGCTCTCTCGTTCCGGGCCGTCCCGCGTGAGTTCAGCTTCGGACCGTCCACGCAATCGTGAACAATCGACGGAGAACAGAGCGGCGCGAGGACAGGAGGCATGACGACCTTCATCCTGAAACGGCTGGCTCTCGCGCTGCTCGTCGGCCTCGCGGTCTCGATCCTGTCCTTCGCGCTCGTGCGGCTCACCGGAGATGTCGCGACCGCGATTGCCGGCGAGGGCGCACGGGAAGAGGACATCCGGGCCGTGCGCGAGAGCTACGGCCTCGATCGCCCGATGATCGTCCAGTACGGCGCCTGGCTCTTCGGCCTGCTTCGTGGCGACTTCGGCACCTCGTATTACTTCCGGACGGATGTCGCGGCGCTCGTCGCCGACAAGCTGCCCGTGACGCTGATCCTCGGAGCGCTCTCGCTCGTCTTCGCGCTCGTCATCTCCGTGCCGCTCGGCGTGCTGGCCGCGCTGCGGCCGAACAGCTGGATCGACCGGGTCGCGCTCTCCGTCGCGGTCGCCGGGCAGGCGCTTCCGAACTTCTTCTTCGCGCTTCTCCTCATCATGCTGTTCTCGATCACGCTGCGCTGGCTTCCGGTCTCCGGCTCGGGCACCTGGCTGCATTACGTGATGCCGACGATCGCGCTCGGCTATTACGTGACGCCGGCCTTCATGCGGGTGATCCGCGCCGGCATGATCGAGACGCTCGCCTCCGATTACATCCGAACGGCGCATGCCAAGGGCCTGTTGCGCTCGGCGGTCGTCATCCGGCACGCGCTCCGCAACGCCCTCGTTCCGGTGGTCGCGCTCGCCGTCGTGCAGCTCGGCTACCTGCTCGGCGGCTCGGTCGTGATCGAGACCGTGTTCGCGCTCGATGGGCTCGGCTACCTTGCCTATGAATCCATCACCCATAAGGACCTGCCGGTGATGCAGGTCGTCGTTCTTCTCCTTTCGGTCCTCTACGTGCTCCTGACACTCTTGGCCGACATTCTGAACGCCTGGCTCGATCCGCGGCTGAGGGCCTCGATGTGAGCGCCATCGTCACCGAAGGCGCGCCGCCGGTCCTGATCGCGCCGGGACGGCCGTCGTCCGGACCGCGGTCCTGGCTCCGGCACCGAAGCCTCGTCTTCGGCGGGGGCGTGCTTCTCTTGATCCTCGTCGTCGCCGTGCTGGCGCCTCTCTTCGCGCCGCACGACCCCTATATCCAGAACTTGGCCCGCCGGACGGTCCCGCCCGTCTGGTACGCGCGAGGCGACTGGGCGCACCCGCTCGGCACCGATGCGCTCGGGCGCGACTACCTGTCCCGAACCATCTACGGCGCCCGCATCTCTCTCCTGATCGGCTTCTCGGTCGCGGCCCTGTCCGGGCTGATCGGCACGGTGTTGGGCGTCGCCGCCGGCTATTTCGGCGGCCGAGTCGACCTCGCCGTCACCTTCCTGATCACGGTGCGGCTGGCGCTGCCCGTGATCCTCGTCGCGCTCGCCTCGGTTGCGGTCATCGGCGGCTCGCTGCCGCTCGTCATCCTGGTCCTCGGCCTCCTGAAATGGGACCGTTTCGTCGTCGTGATGCGGAGCGCGACCCAGACCGTCCGCAACCTCGACTTCGTGCAATCGGCCCGGGCCGCCGGCGCCTCGACGCCCCGCATCATCCTGCGCGAGATCCTGCCGAACGTGATGCCCTTCCTGATCGTGACCGCGACCCTCGAGGCCGCGAGCGCGATCCTGCTCGAGGCGGCGCTCTCCTTCCTCGGCCTCGGCGTGCAGCCGCCCCTGCCCTCCTGGGGGCTGATGATCGCGGAGGCGAAGCCGTACATGTTCTTTTCCTTCTGGCTGATCGCGATCCCGGGCGCGTGCCTCGCGATCCTGATCCTGGCCATCAACCTGTTGGGCGACGGCCTCCGGGACGCGATCTCGCCCGACGCGAGAGGCGCACCATGACCCGCGAAGCCGCGATCGCCCATGTGCTCGACCATTTCGAGTCGGGCGCCTTCAAGGCCGACGTCGCCCGCCGCGTCGCGATCCCGACCGAGAGCCAGAATCCGGACCGGGCCGCCGATCTCCGCCGCTATCTCACCGACGAGATGATCCCGTCCTTCGAGCGGCTCGGTTTTGCGACCCGGATCATCGAGGAATCGCGGGCGAAGGGACCCTTCCTGTTCGCGGAGCGAATGGAGGATCCGGCGCTGCCGACCGTCCTCGGCTACGGCCATGGCGACGTCATCCGGGGCCAGGACGAGCAATGGCTGCCGGGCCTCTCGCCCTGGACCCTGACCGAGCGCGGCGACCTCTGGTACGGGCGCGGCGTCGTCGACAACAAGGGCCAGCATTCGGCCAATCTAGCCGCCCAGGCCTCCGTCATCGCCACCCGTGGCAGGCTCGGCTTCAACGCCAAGTGGCTGATCGAGATGGGCGAGGAGACGGGCTCGCCGGGCCTGCGCGAGGTCTGCTCCGCGCACCGGGACCTGTTCCGCTCCGACGTCCTCATCGGCTCGGACGGGCCGCGGCCCGACACGCGCCGGCCGACGATCTATCTCGGCACCCGCGGCGGCGCCTCGATCGACATCACGATCGACGCGCGCGCGGGCGGCCACCATTCGGGCAATTGGGGCGGGCTCCTGTCGAGCCCGGCAATCCAGCTCGTCCATGCGCTCTCGACCATCACGGGCCCGACCGGCGAGATCCTGATCCCGGAATGGCGACCGAAGGGCGGCCTGCCGGACAAGGTGCGCCAGGCCCTGGCCGGGCTCGAACTCGACATGGGCGAGGGCGCGCCCGCCATCGATCCGGATTGGGGCGAGCCCGGCCTCTCCGGGCCAGAGAAGGTGTTCGGCTGGTCCTCCTTCGAGATCCTGGCGATGGAGAGCGGCCAGCCGCGCGGTCCCGTCAACGCCGTGCCGCCGCGGGCCTGGGCCCGCTGCCAGCTCCGCTACGTCGTCGGCGTCGAGATGGACGACATCGTCCCGGCGCTCCGCCGCCACCTCGACCGGCACGGCTTCGGCTTCGTCGAGGTCGAGCCCGCCCGCGAGGAGGTGTTTCCGGCGACCCGCCTCGACCCCGACAACCCCTGGGTCGGCTGGGCGCTCGATTCGATGCGGCGCTCGAGCGGCAAGGAGCCGGCGCTCCTCCCGAATTTAGGCGGTTCGCTCCCGAACGACGCCTTTTCCGAGATCCTCGCCCTGCCCACGATCTGGGTGCCGCATTCCTTCAACGGCTGCTCCCAGCACGCCCCGAACGAGCATTGGACCGCCGACCTCGCCCGGGAGGCGCTGGTCGTGATGACGGGCCTGTATTGGGACGTGCCGGAGAGCGGGATCCCGCTCCGGCGCTGACGTCCGTCATTCCGGGGCCGCGCAAAGCGGACCCGGGACCCACGAAAGCGCGCCAGACCTGAAGCGGTCCATAGCGGTCCATAGTGGTGCAGCCGGTGGGTCCGGGTTCTCGCTCTGCGAGCCCGGGAATGACGTCGACGGCCCTGGACTACGTCTACGAAACGGACGGACCACCCCGGAACTTGGAGCTGCCAAGCAAACGCGCCCGTCCTTCGGGCGACGTGGACATCAATACACATGTGTCACAGACTTACGATAGTGCACGAGGGCAGGCGCAGCCTCACTGCGTCATGACAAGGCCGCCTTGATCGGCCTAGATCTGGACGGAGGGAGAACCATGGGATTTCTGCAGATCGCCAGCTGGAATATCGAGCATCTGAGCGGGCAGCCCCGCGCGCAACGCAAGCAAAGCGCCTACGCGCTCGCTGATCACATCGAAATGTCTGGAATTCATGTTATCGCCTTGCAAGAGATCTACGTCACGGAGTCGGACGAAGAGGTGCGGATGACGGACAACCAACCCGTCATACCGAGCCATGCGCGAGGAGCACGCCGCAACTCCGACCTCGATATCGTCTGCCATCTGCTCGAGGAGCATCTTGACGATGCATGGCAATACGAGATCCTCGAGAACCGTCAGGCAGGGGACAAGTCGCAGCTCTGCGCCGTGATGTGGAATACGAAGCGCGTCACGCTCGATGCGTCGATGCCTCTCCCCGTGTCCCACAAGGATGGCGACGATAACCTCTGGGACCGTAAGCCCCACCTCCTGAGCTTCACCTCCGAGCACAAGGTCTGGCGTCGTGATGCCAATGGCGAATGGCAGCAGGAGAATGAACGCCGCCGGTTCAGCCTCGTGCCCCTACACATGAAATCCAATTACGGCGGCGTCACGGAGAATCGGCGCGTCCGCGCCAAGGAAGCGGTCACGCTCTGCGCTGCGCTGAAGGGCATGGATGGGCGATTCGACCCATCCCTCATCCTGATTGGCGATACGAATATCCTGTCGAATACCGAGCCGGCGATCGACACCTTCATCGATCACGGCTTCATCGACCTCAACAACAACGACAGCGCAACCTATTGGAGCCTGCAGTACAAGGAGGCGCCCTTCGACCGCGCCTTCATTGCCAAGGGCCGCGACGAGTTCAAGTATACGCGACAATACGTACTACGCTCCTCGGACCTGACGGCGCACGATAAATTTCTATCGGATCACTACATGATCAAGATCAGCGTCAAAGACTATGTCGACGACGCCGATCCTCGCTGATCCCGCGCTATCCTCGTAGCCGCTGACCGTGGCGAGCCGGCAGGGTCGCCACGGTCATGCGCTTCGGGCACCGACACGACCACTCGGGCGCGACCAGCACGTCCTCACCGCTGCGGCATCCCGATCTGACCGACAACGCGGCGTGACGTCTCGCTTTTGGCCAGCCCCGGTCGCACGACAGTGAGCGACGTCGGTTCTTTCACCCGGGTTTGAGCTGGCCCTGGGCCATCGACCTGTTGACGAGCACCGTGACGCCCCAGAGCAGAATACCGATACCCAGCAGGATCCCGGCGATCGTGTATTGGACCGGGTCGCGCCCGGTCCAGGGTCCCGTCAGGAAGGCGCAGGTCAGCGCGCCGAGGATGGGCAGGAGCGTCGGGGTGCGGAAATGGTCATGTTCGACCGGGTCGCGCCGGAGCACGAGCACGGCGACATTCACCACGGTGAAGACGCCGAGCAGCAGGAGGGCCGTCGTACCGCCGAGCGCCGGCACCTCGCCCACGAAGGTGATCAGCGCGAAGGCGAGGAGCGTGGTGAAGCCGATCGCGACATAGGGGCTTCGTCGCGTCGCATGCACCCGTCCCAGCACGGTCGGAAGCACGCCCTCGCGGCTCATCCCGTAGACGAGCCGGCTCGCCATGAGCATGTTGATCAGCGCCGAATTCGCGACCGCGAACATGGTGATGAAGCCGAAGATCCAGAGCGGGAAGCCGGGAGCTCCGGCCTGCACCACCTTCAGGAGCGGCGTCTCGCCCTCCCCCAGCTCCTCCGGCGTCACGAGCGTGATGGCCGAGATCGAGACGAGAACGTAGATCGTGCCCGTGATGAGCAGACCCGCCAGAAGCACCGTCGGGAAGATCTTCGACGGGTGGTGGCATTCCTCGGCCATGTTGACGGAATCCTCGAACCCGACCATCGCGAAGAAGGCGAGCGTCGATGCGGCGATGACCGGCCAGAACAGGCCTCCGTCGCCCGTCGCCTTGAACTGAGTGACCCGCGAGACGTCGCCCTCGCCCGCCATGATCGCCCAGAATCCGACGACGATGACGATCAGGAGGCCCGTCAGCTCGACGCAGGTGAGGACCACATTCGCCTTGACGCTCTCGCCGACGCCCCGGAAGTTCACGACCGCGACGAGCGCCATGAAGCCCAGGCCGACGAGGGTGATCCCGATCCCGCCCGCGAGCTGGAGACCGAAGGCGCCCGACAGGTTCGCGGCGAAGGCCCGCGAGGCGGTCGACGCGGAGGTGATGCCCGAGCACATCACCGCGAAGGCCACGATGAAGGTCACGAAATGGATGCCGAACGCCTTGTGGGCGTAGAGCGCCGCGCCGGCCGCCCGCGGGTATTTCGTGACCAGCTCGAGATAGCTGAAGGCCGTGATGAGGGCGATGATGAAGGCTACGACGAAGGGCAGCCAGACCACCCCGCCCACCTGCTTCGCGACCTGGCCGGTGAGGGCGTAGATCCCGGTGCCGAGAATGTCGCCGACGATGAACAGCAACAGCAGCCACGGGCCCATGACCCGATGCAGGTTCGGCTCGGCCTCGGCCGAGGGCGCGGCGCCGTCGGAGCGTTGATTCGACATCGAGCTGGTCCTTCGATGGGAGACCCGGAGCCTTTGTGGCGCGGACGGGACGAGCCCGCAATCACCCCCGTCGGAACAAGCCGGGATGAGCCAGCGTACCTTCGCACGAGAGTTCCGGGAGAATACGGGATCGACGCCGCTGCAGAACGTGCAGCGCTTCAACTCGCCTTAGCAGCCCTGACCACATCACGGCACTGCTTCACGCCTGTCACCGTTGGCCTACAACGATGGTGGTCGCCCGCCTCAGGCGGGCGCCACCCCGGTCCACAAGCCCAGCAGCAGCGTCGCCCCGACCGCCGTCACGAGCGCCGCCGCCAGCACCTCGAAGGCGGCGAGCGCGCGGGTGTTGCCCGATGTGACCGAGGTCGCGGTACGTTTCACGAGGACCGCGAGGGCGGCGAGGGCACCGGTGGTGATGGCGGTCCCGAGCGCCATCGCAAAGGTCGCCGCGACCCCGGCCGCGAACATGCCCTGGGCGGTCGCGAAGACGAGGAGGATGAGGGCGCCCGAACAGGGGCGCGCCCCGGCTCCGACCACCACGGCCGCGGCCTCGCGCAGCGAGGAGAGCCGCGCCACCTCCGCGCCGGTGGGAATGTGGGCGTGGCCGCAGCTCTCGCAGGCTTCGCCATGCGCGTGATGATGGGCGTGGTCGTGGTGGGCGTGATGATGATGGTGCGCGTGGCCGGGCACCGCCGGGACGAGCGCCCCGGTCTTCCGCCACAGGAGCGCCAGCCCGACGCCAACCAGGATCGTGAAACTCGCGATCTCGACCGCGCCCGCCGTGGCGCTGATGGTCGCGGCCGTGGCGCCGACGAGTCTGGCGAGCACGAAGACCAGCGTCACGGCGACGAGCGCCTGGAGCAAGGCGGCCGCGAGAGAGAGCGCGAGCCCGATCGCGAGCGTGCGGCGGGTCGCGAGCAGGTAGCCGGCGACGACCGCCTTGCCGTGGCCCGGACCCGCGGCATGGAAGACGCCGTAGAGGAAGCCGATACCGATCAGGAGCGGGAGCGCGCTGCCGTCGCGCTTGGTGGCCGAGATCGCAGCCGTTAGGGAGCGGTAGAATTCGGCCTGCACGGCGAGCAGATAGCCGCCGATCCCGCCCGGGGCGGGTCCCGCCTCGCGGAGGCCGGCCCCGAACGGGCTCGCGACGGGGCTCGGCGCGGCGCCCCCGATGACGAGCGAGACGAGCCATAGCGCCAGGCCTGCAGCGGCGAGCGCCAGGAGGGCTACGAGGAGCCGCCGCGCAGTCCGGCTCGGCCCCGAGGCCGGCGCGGCGATCGCCGCCTTCACGGACATGCGACGAGCACCCGCGGCGAAACCGACGCCCCGACATTGTTGGCCGCCGTAAGGGCGTTGAAGAACGTCTCCGACATGGATTGCAGCTCCTGCTGGGCTGCCGGCTTCGGCCGCGTGACGTTGAGGACGCATCCAGTGGGCGCGCCCGCGAGCGTCACGGCGTCGGCATCCCCGGCCATGGCGAAATCGACGAAGAAGGTCGGGTCGTAGACCTGGAGCACGAGTGCCTTGGCGGCCTTGGCCGGCGCCTTCAGCGGCAGGTCGAAATGCAGGACGAGCCGGCCGCTCTCGACCTCGAGGAGCGGATTGGCCGGTTCTCCGAAGGCCATCTTGGCGCCATTCGCCTTGGCGGAGGTGAAATAGGCCTGGTCGGCGAGCGAGGTCACATTCGTCCGGGCGAGCGAATCCAGGCTCTCGCGCTTCGGCTTTCCGTCGGCGCCGGTCTCGAGCCCCTGGACCGCGTAGGCCGAATAGCCCTCGTCGAAGGTCCAGCGATGACGGATGCCGGTCATCAGCCCCGACGCGTCATATTGGATCGTGGCCCGGGCCACGATCCAGACATGCGGGTGGGCCGCGGCCGGGAGGGGAGCGGCGGTGAGGAACGCACCGACGAGGGCGCAGATTCGGAGGAAGGTCATGTCGATGCGTAGCAGACTCGGCCAGAAGATCGGCCGAAATGCGACGCAGCCTGCCCGGGCCATTCGAGGTGGCGACGGGGCATGGCGCGATCCTGAACCCGGGCCAGCATCATCGTGGGCCGCTGCTTGTCAGCTCTTCCGCGTCCGGAGCAGCTGAAACATAACTCATCTGCACGAAAATCAGGCACCAGCCTGCATCCTGAGCAGGGCCGCCTCCGGTCGCCGCCCGACGAGGCAAACCCTGCTTGGTTCGACGCCTTCCTTCGCTGGCACACCCTTTGCGCAACCTCCTCCGGCTGCAACGTCGGCCGCGCATTCCGGAGAGGCACAGATGAAATTCACGAGACGGGGAGCCGTCGGCGCGCTTGCGGGCGCGGCCATGCTGGCGGGCGCGGCCGCCCAGGCACAGGCGCAGGAGACGATCAAGGTCGGCATCCTGCATTCGCTCTCGGGCACCATGGCGATCAGCGAGACCACGCTGAAGGACGTCATGCTGATGCTGATCGAGGAGCAGAACAAGAAGGGCGGCCTCCTCGGCAAGAAGCTCGAAGCCGTCGTCGTCGATCCGGCCTCGAACTGGCCGCTCTTCGCCGAGAAGGCGCGCGAGCTGATCGCCCAGAACAAGGTCTCGGCCGTGTTCGGCTGCTGGACTTCGGTCTCTCGCAAGTCCGTCCTGCCGGTCTTCAAGGAGCTGAACTCGATCCTGTTCTACCCCGTCCAGTACGAGGGCGAGGAGAGCGAGCGAAACGTGTTCTACACCGGCGCCGCTCCGAATCAGCAGGCGATCCCGGCCGTCGACTACCTGGCCAAGGACGAGAAGGTGCAGCGCTGGGTCCTGGCCGGCACCGACTACGTCTATCCCCGCACGACGAACAAGATCCTCGAAGCCTATCTGAAGTCCAAGGGCGTCAAGTCCGAGGACATCATGATCAACTACACGCCCTTCGGGCATTCCGACTGGCAGACGATCGTCTCCGACATCAAAAAGTTCGGCTCGGCCGGCAAGAAGACGGCGGTGGTTTCGACCATCAACGGCGACGCCAACGTGCCCTTCTACAAGGAGCTCGGCAACCAGGGCGTCAAGGCGACCGACATACCGGTCGTAGCCTTCTCGGTCGGCGAGGAAGAGCTGGCCGGCATCGATACGAAGCCGCTCCTCGGCCATCTGGCCGCCTGGAACTACTTCGAGTCGATCAAGACGCCGGCGAACGACGAGTTCATCGCCAAGTGGAAGGCCTTCACCAAGAACCCGAAGCGGGTGACGAACGACCCGATGGAGGCCCATGTCATCGGCTTCAACATGTGGGTGAAGGCCGTCGAGAAGGCGAAGACGACGGATGTCGACAAGGTCATCGAGGCGCTGCCCGGCACGGAGGCCCCGAACCTCACCGGCGGCATGTCGAAGATGCTGCCGAACCATCACATCACGAAGCCGGTCTTCATCGGCGAGATCAAGGCCGACGGCCAGTTCGACGTGGTGTGGAAGACGGAAGGTCTCGTGGCCGGCGACGCCTGGTCAAAGGAGCTCGAGGGCTCGAAGGACCTCGAAGCCGATTGGGTGACGAAGAAGTGCGGCAACTTCAACACCAAGACGGGCAAGTGCGGCGGCGCCTGAGCGCCTGACCCTCCGCTCACACCGGCGCAAGCCGGTGCCCGGTCCTCTGGATCCCGGCTTTCGCCGGGATGAGAGGAGGGCCTTGGCTGCCCGGGCTTGTCCCGGGGATCCTCGCTCCCCTCCTCTTGCTGAGATGGCAGGCGAAGCCGGCCCTCGAAGCACGCACAGCCGTGGTGCGTCCTTCGAGGTCGAGCTTTCGCTCGGCACCTCAGGATGAGGAGATCCGTGTCCATCCGAGCCCAATGATGCATCTCTGCCGTGCCCTTCTTGCGTTGCTCCTGATCCTCGCCCCGGCGATCGCGCGCGCCGACACCTATACGGACGCGCTCGGCCGTTTCGCGGCCGACAGGTATCCGGAGACGGAAGCCGCGATCGAGGGCGTGGCCGCGAGCGGCAACCCGCTTGCCGAGACCGTGATCGGAGCCCTGCGCGAGGGCCGCCTGCTCGTCCGGGCCACTGACAAGGCCATCTTCATCCGCGAGACGGGCGGCGCGCTCCGAGATGCCCGCACCGGTGCGCCCGCGACCGCCGATGCGGCGGGGCTCGTTCCCGTCCGGCTCAACAACCGCGTCCGGCGCGCCGTCGACGCGGCGCTCGGAACCCTAACCCTCCGGTCGCCGGATCCGCGCCGCCGCGAGGCCGCGGCGCAGGCCGTGTTCAAGTCGCGCGACCTCGCCGCCTTGCCCGCCCTCGACGCCGCGATCGCGGCCGAGACCGAGGCCCTGCTGAAGCGGCTGTTCCGGGAGGCCCGCGCTTCCGTCATGCTGGCCAAGCCCGACGTGACCCCGGCCGAGATGAGCGACGCCATTACGGCGCTGCGCGCCCGCGGCGACCAGGACGCGCTCGGCGTGCTGCGCTCGCTACCCACCTCCGTCACGCCGGCCATCCGCCAGATGGCGGCCGACGCGGTCGCCGCGATCGAGGGCCGGATGGCGCTCCTGAAATCGGTCCAGGACGTGATCTACGGCGTGAGCCTCGGCTCCGTCCTCCTCCTCTCGGCCATCGGCCTCGCCATCACCTTCGGCGTGATGGGCGTCATCAACATGGCGCATGGCGAGATGGTGATGATCGGCGCCTACACGACCTTCGTCGTGCAGGAGTTGATCCGCACGCGGGCGCCGGGCCTGTTCGACGCCTCCCTCTTCATCGCGCTGCCGCTTGCCTTCCTGGTCGCGGGTGCGATCGGGGTCCTGATCGAACGCAGCGTGATCCGCTTCCTCTACGGGCGGCCGCTCGAGACGCTGCTCGCGACCTGGGGCATCTCCCTCATCCTGCAGCAGGCGGTGCGGACGATCTTCGGGGCCAACAACCGCGAGGTCGGCAACCCGGCCTGGATGTCGGGCGCCTTCGATCTCGGCGGCCTGACGCTCACCTTCAACCGCATCGCCATTATCGGCTTCGCGCTCGCGGTCTTCGTCGCGCTGCTGCTCGCGCTGAAGAAGACCGCGCTCGGTCTCCAGATCCGGGCCGTCACCCAGAACCGCCGCATGGCGGGCGCGATGGGGATCAAGACGGACTGGGTCGACGCCATGACCTTCGGCCTAGGCTCCGGCGTCGCCGGCATCGCGGGCGTGGCGCTCTCCCAGATCGACAACGTTTCGCCCAATCTCGGCCAGGGCTACATCATCGATTCCTTCCTGGTCGTGGTCTTCGGCGGCGTCGGCAATCTCTGGGGCACGCTCGTCGGCGCGATGTCGATCGGCGTTGCGAACAAGCTGCTCGAGCCGCTGGCGGGCGCGGTGCTCGGCAAGATCCTGCTCCTCGTCGCCATCATCCTGTTCATCCAGAAGCGCCCGCGCGGCCTGTTCGCGCTCAAGGGCCGGTTCGTGGAGTCGTGAGGGTGGACGCAATCCTGGCCGTGTGCGTGCTTCGAGACGCGCCTCCGGCGCTTCTCAGCATGACGCC
Organism: uncultured Enterovirga sp.; assembly: GCF_964242715.1. NCBI lineage: Bacteria > Pseudomonadati > Pseudomonadota > Alphaproteobacteria > Hyphomicrobiales > Methylobacteriaceae > Enterovirga > uncultured Enterovirga sp. Next base: position 6,331 of record NZ_CAXTAZ010000027.1, on the reverse strand, counting down.
CGGAGAGTACCGGACCAGCAAACATGGACAATCCACCCACGGCCTCACGCTGAGGAAGGCCGCGCAGTGGCCTGTCTCGAAGCACGCACGATGACCTCCGACCGCCTCCTCAACCGCACCGGCATCGTCTTCCTGGCCGTCGTCCTCGGTGTCGCCGTGCTGGTCCCGGCGCTGAACCTCTGGACAGCCCCGGGCTCGACCTTCCACGTCGCCGACTACCTGATGCCGCTCCTCGGCAAGTACCTCTGCTACGCGCTGCTCGCGATCTCGGTCGACCTGATCTGGGGCTATGCCGGCATCCTGTCGCTCGGCCACGGCGCGTTCTTCGCGCTCGGCGGCTACGCGATGGGCATGTACCTGATGCGCCAGATCGGCACGCGCGGCGTCTACGGAAATCCGGTCCTGCCCGACTTCATGGTCTTCCTGAACTACCGGGAGCTGCCCTGGTTCTGGCTCGGCTTCGACCATTTCGCGGTCGCGGCCGTGATGGTCGTCCTGGCGCCCGGCCTCCTCGCCTTCGTCTTCGGCTGGTTCGCCTTCCGGTCGCGGGTGACGGGCGTCTATCTCTCGATCATCACGCAGGCGATGACCTACGCGCTGCTGCTCGCCTTCTTCCGCAACGACATGGGTTTTGGCGGAAATAACGGGCTGACCGACTTCAAGGACATCCTGGGCTTCCCCGTCCAGGCGCAGGGGACCCGGGCCGCGCTGTTCGCAGCCTCCGCCATCGCGCTCGCGGCGGGCTATCTCGTCTGCCGCTTCATCGTGACCTCGAAGCTCGGCAAGGTGCTGGTCGCGATCCGGGATGCGGAGAGCCGGACCCGGTTCATCGGCTACCGGGTCGAGAGCTACAAGCTCTTCGTCTGGGTCGTCTCGGCGATCCTCGCCGGGATCGCGGGCGCACTCTACGTGCCGCAGGTCGGGATCATCAATCCGGGCGAATTCGCGCCCGCGAACTCGATCGAGACCGTGATCTGGGTCGCCGTCGGCGGCCGCGGCACGCTGGTGGGCGCGGCGCTCGGCGCGGTCGTCGTCAATGCCGGCAAGACCTGGTTCACCGGCATGCTGCCGGAATTGTGGCTCTTCGCGCTCGGCGCCATCTTCGTCCTCGTGACGCTGTTCCTGCCGAAGGGCATCCTGGGCTCCCTCTACGAGATCGCCGGCTACCGCCGCCGCCGGCCCGCCCCCGAGATCGTCGACTCGGACGGTGTCGTGCGGCCGGCGGACCGCGCTGGATCCGCCTCTCCCGCGCCGGCTGCCGCAGGATGAAACCCCCGAAGCCCGTCACGTCGGCGCTCCTCTATCTCGATGCCGTGTCCGTCGTCTTCGACGGCTTCCGCGCCCTGAACGAACTCTCGCTCACCATCGGACTGCACGAGATGCGGGCGATCATCGGCCCGAACGGGGCCGGCAAGACGACGATGATGGACGTGATCACCGGCAAGACGCGGCCGACCGCCGGCGGCGCCCTGTTCGAGGGGGTCCACGACCTGACCCGGCTCGACGAGGCCGAGATCGCGGAACTCGGCATCGGCCGCAAGTTCCAGACACCGACCGTCTTCGAGATGCACACAGTCGAGGACAACCTGCGCCTCGCCCTGAAGGCGGACCGCTCGCCCTTCCCGACGCTCTTCGCCCGGCGCTCTGCGGCCGAGCGGGAGCGGATCGAGTCGCTGCTCGAACGCATCCGCCTCGAGGATTCGCGCCACCGCCCGGCCTCGGAACTGTCCCACGGCCAGAAGCAGTGGCTCGAGATCGGCATGCTGCTCGCCCAGGAGCCGAAGCTGCTCCTCGTCGACGAGCCCGCCGCCGGCATGACCGACCAGGAGACGGCCGACACGGCCGATCTCCTCCGCGAGATTGCGACCACGCGCTCGGTCGTCGTGGTCGAGCACGACATGGTCTTCGTCCGCGACCTCGGCGTCCGGGTCACCTGCCTGCACGAGGGCTCGGTCCTCGCGGAGGGCACGCTGAACCAGGTCTCCGCGAACGAGCGGGTGATCGAGGTGTATCTCGGGCGATGAGGGACGTGAGCCTTTCACGCGCGCCAACCCTCCCCGCAAGGGGAAGGGCAAAGGCGAGGCGGGAGCCTGTGCCATGCTGAACGTCCAGAACCTCTCCCTCTTCTACGGCGCCGCCCAGGCGCTGCGGGGCGTCTCGGTCGAGGCCAAGGTCGGCGAGGTCACCTGCGTGCTGGGCCGCAACGGCGTCGGCAAATCCTCGCTGCTGCGGGCGATCGTGGGCCACCGGCCGATCTCGGCCGGCTCGGTCACGCTCGACGGCCGCGAGATTTCACGGCTCAAGCCCTATGACCGCGCCCGGAGCGGCATCGCCTACGTCCCTCAGGGCCGCGAGATCTTCCCGCTCCTCACAGTCCGGGAGAATCTCGAGACCGGCTTCGCGCCGCTGAAGCGCAAGGACCGGCACGTCCCCGAGGAGGTCTTCGAGATCTTCCCCGTCCTGAAATCCATGCTGAACCGGCGCGGCGGCGACCTGTCCGGCGGGCAGCAGCAGCAGCTCGCCATCGGCCGCGCGCTCACGACGCGGCCGCGGCTCCTCGTGCTCGACGAGCCGACCGAGGGCATCCAGCCCTCCATCATCAAGGATATCGGCCGGGCCATCTCCTACCTGCGGGGGCGGGGCGACATGGGGATCCTGCTCGTCGAGCAATATTTCGAATTCGCCCGCGACCTCGCCGACCGGTTCATCCTGATGGAGCGCGGCGAGGTGGTCGTCGCCGGCGGCCGCGCCGAACTCGAAGGGGACGAGGTCCGGGCCCGGATGGCGATCTGACCGAGTCTAGAGGAAGCTCTCGCGTCACTCGGCACAAATCTGGCCCTCACCGGTTCTTCGGTCTAGACAGTGGTTGACCGGAGCGGTGAGCGATGGACGTCAAGGAAGCCATTTCAACAGCCAAGTCTTACGTGAAGGACGTGTTCTCCGAGGACGAGCCCATCTCAAATTTGGGTTTAGAGGAGGTCGAATTTGATCATCGTCGAGAAGAATGGAAGATAACGCTTGGATTCTCCAGACCTTGGAGTACACCAAGAACGCGAGCGCGTGAGATATTCGAGGGAATGGGAGGAACTATCACCCCACACAAGCGGGTTCAGAAAGTCCTGACTGTTTCGGATTCCGACGGCCGTGTCCTGGCAATGAAGAATCGGGAGACGGAAGCGTGAGCAGCGCATGGCTTCAGTCCTAATCGATACGAACTTGCTTCTTCTCCTGGTCGTGGGATCGGCAGACCCCTCGTACATAGCTATGCACAAACGGCTTTGTGATGACTATTCAAAAGCCGACTTCGAACTCATTGCTAGCGTCGCATCAGATTACGACGAGATCGTAGTGCTGCCTCACATACTATCTGAGGTCTCTAGCTTCGTTCGCATGATCGGAAACCCTGCGCGGGACGCTATTCAAACCGTATTTAGCCGGTTGATCCAGTCGACCTTAGAGGAGATGCCGTTGGAGAGTGCTTCTGCTTGCTCTAGAGCCGAATTTCTCGACAGAGGCCTCACTGATTCAGTGATCCTGAACGCATGCGCCCTTCTGGGCGAAACGGAGGTCGGGCTGGAGCTCCTGACCGCTGACGAGCCATTATACAACAATGCCCTTGCGCTCGGGTATCGCGCAACGCTCTATTGAAGTCATCTTTCGACGACCGGCGCTCGGCCGAAAACGTGCTACGTCGCCAGCGCGCCGAAGGCCGCGTTCTCGTCGAGGTGGAGCGGATGGGCGCGCGGTCGGGCATCCGGCGCCTCGCCGAATCCGGCTCCGCGCGGCTCCGGCTGCCGACCATCCGCGAGGGCGCGCCGGAGGCCGTGCTCATCAACACGGCCGGAGGGATCGCGGGCGGTGACCGCTTCTCGACCACCGCCGTGCTCGGAGCGGGCGCCGAACTCGTTCTGACGACGGCCGCGGCCGAGAAGGTATACCGGTCGGAGGGCCGAACTTCGGAGATCGCGACGACGCTGTCGCTCGGGCCCGGCGCCCGGGTCGAGTGGCTGCCGCAGGAGACGATCCTGTTCGACCGCGCGCGGCTCGTCCGGTCGCTCGACGTCGACCTCGATCCCACCGCCGCCGCCCTCCTGTTCGAGGCGACGGTGTTCGGACGCGCGGCCATGTCGGAACAGGTGCGAGAGGGCGTCTTCCGGGACCGCTGGCGGGTGCGTCGTGGCGGCAGGCTTGTCTATGCCGACACGCTGCAACTCGAGGGTCCCATCGCGGAGCGACTGGCGCGGCCCGCCGTGGCCAACGGGCGGAGGGCATGGGCGACGCTCCTCTACGTCGCGCCCGACGCCGAGGCGCGGCTCGACGAGTCGCGCGAACACCTGGCCGGCGCCGCATCGGAATGCGGCGCCTCGGCCTGGATGGGCCAGCTCGCTGCGCGCTGGCTCGCGCCCGACATCGCCACGTTGCGCCGGGACGTGGCACGCTTCATGACTGCCTTCCGGGGCCGACCCTTGCCCCGCGTCTGGTATCTGTGACGGAGCGCCCATGAACCTCACGCCCCGGGAGAAGGACAAGCTCCTCGTCGCGATGGCCGCGATCGTCGCCCGCAACCGCCTCGCCCGCGGTGTGAAGCTCAACCACCCGGAGGCGATCGCGCTGATCACCGATTTCGTGGTCGAGGGGGCGCGGGACGGCCGCACCGTCGCCGAGATGATGGAGGCGGGCGCGGGTGTGCTCACCACGGACGAGGTCATGCCGGGTATTGCCGAGATGATCCACGACATCCAGGTCGAGGCGACTTTTCCGGACGGGACGAAGCTCGTCACGGTGCATCACCCGATCCGCGGCCCGGCCTCCGAGGACGTGCCCGGCACCGTCACCACCCGCGAGGGCGACATCGTCTTCAACGAGGGCGCCGAGCGTGTCGTGATCGAGGTCGCGAATACCGGCGACCGGCCGATCCAGGTCGGCTCGCATTACCACTTCTTCGAGACCAATCCGGCCCTCCGCTTCGCGCGCGAAAAAGCCCGCGGCATGCGGCTCGACATCGCCCCCGGCACGGCCGTTCGGTTCGAGCCGGGCTCGACCCGCGAGGTGTCGCTCGTGCCGTATGGCGGCAAGCGCGAGGTGTACGGGTTCAGGCAGGACGTGATGGGGAGCTTGTGATGGGAGCGCCCGTCTCTTCTAGCCAGTGAGTTCTCGACATGCCCGCCAACGACCGCCCGCCCGCCTCCCTCCCCCGCGCCGCCTATGCCGACATGTTCGGCCCGACCACCGGGGACCGGATCCGGCTCGCGGACACCTCGCTCGTGATCGAGGTCGAGCGCGACCACACGACCTATGGCGAGGAGGTGAAGTTCGGTGGCGGCAAGGTGATCCGCGACGGCATGGGCCAGTCACAGGTGACGAATGCCGACGGCGCGGTCGATACGGTCATCACCAACGCCGTGATCCTCGACCATTGGGGGATCGTGAAGGCCGATATCGGCCTCAAGGGCGGACGCATCGCGGCGATCGGCAAGGCCGGCAATCCGGACGTGCAGCCGGGCGTCGACATCATCATCGGGCCCGGCACCGAGGTGATCGCCGGCGAAGGAAAGATCGTCACGGCGGGCGGCTTCGACAGCCACATCCATTTCATCTGCCCGCAGCAGATCGAGGAGGCGCTCATGTCCGGCGTGACCTCGATGCTCGGCGGCGGCACGGGCCCGGCGCACGGCACCTTCGCGACCACCTGCACGCCCGGGCCCTGGCATCTCGCCCGGATGATCGAGGCGGCGGATGCCTTCCCGATGAATCTCGGTTTCACGGGCAAGGGCAACGCTTCGCAGCCGGCCGCGCTCGAGGAGATGGTCCGGGCCGGCGCCTGCGCGCTCAAGCTGCACGAGGATTGGGGCACGACGCCCGGCGCGATCGATTGCTGCCTCGACGTCGCCGACCGCTACGACGTCCAGGTGATGATCCACACCGACACGCTGAACGAATCCGGCTTCGTCGAGGACACGATCGCGGCCTTCCGGGGCCGCACCATCCACGCCTTCCATACCGAGGGCGCGGGCGGCGGGCATGCGCCGGACATCATCAAGGTCGCGGGCCTGCCGAACGTACTGCCCTCCTCGACCAACCCGACCCGGCCCTATACCCGCAACACCATCGACGAGCATCTCGACATGCTGATGGTGTGCCATCACCTGTCGCCCTCGATCCCGGAGGATCTCGCCTTCGCCGAAAGCCGGATCCGCAAGGAAACGATCGCGGCCGAGGACATCCTGCACGATCTGGGCGCGCTCTCGATGATGTCCTCGGATTCGCAGGCCATGGGCCGGGTCGGCGAGGTCATCATCCGGACCTGGCAGACGGCCGACAAGATGAAGCG
>NZ_CAXTAZ010000026.1:0-67374 GCF_964242715.1 uncultured Enterovirga sp. | reverse complement strand
TCGGCGACGAGGCCGTCCTCAAAGCCGTTCGAGAGCCTTCTTCAACAGCCTGCTAATGCTGTGACGTGGCATCGGCCTTGCAAATGCGACGCATGCTTCGCATAGCGGCTGAGCCGGCCGAATGGGCCCTCACCGGGAGTGACACTGCATGACCGATGGACCCCATTACGATCACATCCTCCGCGGCGGCCGCGTGATCTGTCCCGCCTCGAATATCGACGGCATCATGGATGTCGCCGTGAAGGCCGGACGGATCGCAGCCGTGCAGACCGACATCCTGCCGAGCGCGGCCCGCGAGGTGGTGGACGTCTCGGGCAAGCTCGTCCTGCCGGGCCTCATCGACACGCATGGGCATGTCTACCAATACGTCACGGGCCGCTTCGGCATGGCGCCGGACATGGTCGGCGTGCAGTCGGGGGTCACCACCTTGGTCGACCAGGGCGGGCCCTCCTGCATGACCCTGCCCGGCTTCCGGCATTTCATTGCCGAGAAGGCGGAATCGCGCTGCCTCGCCTTCCTGTCCGCCTATCTGGTCGGCGGGCTCGAGGGCCATTTCTACCCGGATCTCTACAGCCCGGACGGGGTCGACATCGACGCGACGGTCAGGTCCGCCGTCGCAAACCGCGACCTCGTGCGCGGGATCAAGGCCCATGCCGAGATCGGCGGCTTTGCCCGCTGGGGTATCCGCGTGCTGGAAATGGCGGCCGAAATCGGGAAACAATCTGACCTGCCGGTCTATGTCCACTTCGGCCAGCTTTGGGGCCTGCCGGAGAGCGGCACCAACGGCGAGGATGTCGACACGATCCTCGAGCGCGTGATCCCGCTCCTCCGGCCGGGCGACATCTTGGCCCATCCCTTCACCCGTCATCCGGGCGGATTCGTGAACCGCGAGGGAGAGGTACATCCCGTTATCCAGGCGGCTCTCGACCGCGGCCTGAAGGTCGATGTCGGGCATGGTAGCCACTTCTCCTACCGGCTCGCCAAGAACGCGCTCGCGGCCGGCATTGTGCCGACGACGCTCGGGGCCGACATCCACGGCTACAACACGCATGTCCCGGCGCCCGCCGGCACGCCTGCCGAACATGCGGACGACGAAAACCACCCTTTCGCCGGTCAGGCGAAGTTCAGCCTTGTCCAGGCGATGAGCTCGATGATGGCGCTCGGCCTCACCCTCGAACAGGTGGTCCCCATGGTAACATCGTGTCCGGCCGAAATGCTCGGGCTGACGGACACGATCGGGGCGCTCCGTCCCGGCATGGAGGCCGACGTCACGGTCCTGACCGAACTCTCGGGCCGCTTCGTGCTACGGGATAACGAGCATACCGAGGTTATTGCCGAGCGGCTCCTCCAGCCGGTCTTCTGCCTCCGGGCCGGCCGGCGTCACGAGGCCGTGGCGCCGATCCTGCCCCAGGCCATCGCGGCCTGAGAGGCGAACCGGCGCAGGCACCGCCGCCCGCCGTGCCCGGAGGCTGGCTGTTCGCCTGCACTTTGGACGACCTCCACGCGCGCCCGCTCCGGCCGGCGCGGGTCGGCGGCCACGACCTCCTGATCGTAGGTGACGGTGAGCGGGTCCATGCCGTCGAGAGGGCCTGCCCTCACGAGCAGGCCGACCTCTCGGAGGGACATTGCCGCGACGGCCGGCTGCATTGCCCCCGCCACAAGGCCTTCTTCGACCTTCTGGGGGACGGCCGCATCTCGCCCGGCTGGGTATCCAGGCCTCTGCGGCGCTATCCGGTCAGGATCGTGGGACGATCCGTGCTGGTGGACCTGCCCGGCGGGGCTTGAGGCCGCTGCGCTCCGACCAGCGCGGACATGGAGGTGCGGCTAACCTGACCAGGCTTGGCCCGCCGTATCGTGGCCATGCAGCCTTCTGGCGATCTGGTCCGCGAATTTCGCCGCCGCGATCGACAGCCGTCGCCCGCGCAGATGTCCCAGCACGATCAGCACGGGCGCGAGGTCGCGACCGTCGATCGGGCGGGCGTGGAGGCCCCTCCGGTCCGCCGGGATGCCACTCGGGATCTGGAACGAGACCGCATGCTCCCGCCGCACATAGTTTCGCAGAAGCTCGAGCGAGCCGGATTCGAGCGCGATGCTCCACGCGAGATCCGCCCGGACCGCCGCGGCCTCGAGATGGTGACGGATGGCGAGCGAGCGGTCCGGCAGCGCGACCGGATAGCGAAAACAATCGCGTAACCGCACCGGACCCGGCTGGGCGGCGAGCGGATGGTCGGCTCCCATGAGCGCGCAAAGGGGCTGCTCGCTGGACATCATGACGTGCATCTCGGGCGCGGGCGGGGGTTGCAGGACGAGGGCCAGGTCGACCTCGTAAGCGATGAGCGCGTCGATGCCATGGGAGTGATCGCGCACCTGGACCGTGAAGGACACGAGCGGGTGCTGCGCCCGGTAGGCATTCACCTCGTCCGGCAGCACGTGGTCGGCGAAGGCCTGGCTGCAGGCGACCGCGACATGGCCCCGCCGCACCCCTGACAGGTCCGCAAGCTGAGAGCGCACCCGCTCCAGATCGGACATCTGGTCGCGGATATGCCGCAGCACGAGTTCTCCGGCAGCGTTGAGCCGCATCCCGTGCGGAACGCGCTCGAAGATCTCCGTCCCGAGCTCATGCTCGAAATCCTGAATGCGTCGGGTGAGGGCAGACGGCGTCAGGTTGAGGCGTTCGGCGGTGCGTCGGATCGAGCCGCTTTTCGCGACATCGGCGATCATGGCGAGGGTCCGGACATGGCGCATCTGCCTCCTCCCGCGTTGTCGTTGCGATTCCGACAACGGAGCGCTCGGAAAGGAGCACTGGATCGCAACACGCTACTCTGTAGCCTCCTCTCCGCTGCCGCAACGGTTTCGGCATGCGGACGGTGCGATGCAGGCTTCCCCGACATTCAGGAACGAGATCGTCCTCGATGAGGAGGTGCCTGGCTCGGCCGGCATCGAAGCCCTTGCCGCCGCATATCGGGACGGCAGCCGGGACCCGGCAGCGGATCTCCGTGCTGCCTTCGACCGCATCGTTGCCGCGGGCGAGCGGCCGACCTGGATCACGGTCGCTCCCCTTGCGCTGGCTTCGTCGACCCTTGCCGACGCGACCGCCCGGTTGAACGGGGGCGCCCATCTGCCGCTCTTCGGCATACCCTTCGCGGTCAAGGACAATATCGATGTGGCGGGTCTGCCGACCACGGCCGGCTGCCCGGACTTCGCCTACGAACCCGTCTGCTCGGCCGTCGTCATCAGGCGGCTCGTGGCGGCCGGCGCCATCCCGGTTGGGAAGACCAATCTCGACCAGTTCGCGACCGGCCTGAATGGCACCCGCTCACCCTACGGAGCGCCGACCTCGGTCTTCGACCCGGAGCGCATCTCGGGCGGCTCCAGCTCGGGATCGGCTGTCGCGGTCGCCTCGGGGCTCGTCCCCTTCGCGCTCGGGACCGACACGGCCGGGTCGGGGCGGGTTCCAGCCGGCTTCAACAACATCGTCGGTCTGAAGCCGACCAAGGGGCTCCTCAGCACGCGCGGCGTGGTCCCGGCCTGCCGCAGCCAGGATTGCGTGTCGGTCTTTGCCGCGACGGCTGCCGACGCGCTGGCCGTGACCCGGGTCGCGGCAGGGCTCGACACGGAAGATGCCTTCTCCCGGGCAGCGCCGCCCCACACGCTCGCCGGGCGGGAGATGCCCTTCCGCTTCGGCCTGCTCGCGGCGGAGGACCGGAGGGGCGACGATCCCGAGGTCGCGCGCGTCTACGAGGCCGCCGCGGCACGGCTCGAGGCTCTGGGCGGCGTCCCGGTCACGCTCGACTTTGCCCCGTTCGCTGGCGCCGCAAAGCTCCTCTACGACGGACCTTGGGTGGCCGAGCGCCTTGCCGGGATCAGGGACTTTGCGGGCGCCCATGCGGACAGCATCGATCCCGTCGTGCGAGACATCGTGCTGGGGGGTGCACGCTGGAGCGCGGTCGACGCCTTCGAGGGCCAATACCGCCTGGCCGAGCTCATGAGGGCAGCGGCTGCGCAATGGGCCGGCATGGACGTCATGCTGCTGCCGACGGCGCCCTCGCATCCGACGGTCGCCGAGATGCGCGCCGATCCGATTGGCTGCAACAGCTCCCTCGGCCGCTACACCAACTTCGTGAACCTTATGGATCTGGCCGCCCTCGCCGTGCCGGCCGGCCTCACGCGAGCCGGGTTGCCGGTCGGCGTGCAGCTGATCGGACCCGCCTTTTCGGATGGCATGCTCGCGCTCCTGGGCGACCGGCTGCATCGGGCGTGGCCCGAGGCCCGGATCGCCGCGACCGAACTTGGCCTTGCGAGGACAACGGCCGTCGAGCCGGAACCGGCAGGCGACCGCATCGCGCTGGCCGTGGTCGGCGCGCACCTCACCGGGATGCCGTTGAACGGGCAGGTCACGGAACGGGGTGGACGGTTCGTCCGAAAGGCCAGGTCCGCCTCGGGCTACAGCCTCTACGCCCTCGCCGGCACCGCGCCCGCCAAGCCGGGCTTGCTGCGCGACGGCGGGGAGGGCGGAATCGAGCTCGAAATCTGGGACCTGCCGGTCGCAGGCTTCGGGGCCTTCGTCGCGGCAATCCCTGCGCCGCTTGGCATCGGCACGGTGCTGCTGGCCGACGGATCGTCGGTCCAGGGCTTCCTATGCGAGCCGCATGCGGTCGCGAGCGCACGGAACGTCACGGCATTCGGCGGCTGGCGGGCCTACCTTGCCTCCCGGGACGCCGTGGCAGCTTGAACGCGCTGGCACGCCCGCTGCTAGCGATCCGGATCACCCAGGGAGCCATGCCATGACCTTTCGCCGACGTGACATTCTCGCCGGAGGTGCAGCATCCGTAGCAGCCCTGTCGGCTCCGACGGTGCTCCGGGCCCAGCAGCCGACCGTGATCAGAATGGGCGCGCTGAAGCTCATTCACTCGATCGCGCCGCACTTCTACGAGCGTTTCACCCCGGCCGGGTACCGGGTCGAGGTGATCCCGTTGGAAAGCCCGACCGAGGGCAAGAATGCGGTGGTGACGAAATCGGTCGATTTCGGGATGTTCGGCATTGCCGCCGCCACCCTCGGCGCCGCTGCCCGCGAGCCGATCGTCGTCATCGCCTCGGCCTGCAACAAGGGCATGGCGGTCGTGGCCGGCAAGGACAGCCCGATCAAGTCCATCAAGGATCTCAAGGATAAGCGGGTCGCCATCTGGCCGGGCTCGACCCAGGAGGTCTTCATCCTCGAGCGGCTGCGGATGGAGGGCATGTCCGTTCGGGACATTCAGCCGGTCCGCGTCTCGTTCAGTGAAATGCATCTCGCGCTCGCCCGCGGCGATATCGACGCCTATGTGGGCGCGGAACCGGGTCCGGGCGTGAGCCTCGCGGCCGGGATCGGCAAGATCGTCGAATATCCCTACTCGACGCCCATGGGGGCGTTGAACATGATCTTCGGCGCGCATCGCGACACCCTGGCCAGCCGGCCCGACCTCACCCGAGTGGTCCTCGGCATCCACCGGCGCGCGTCCGATTTCGCGATGGCGAACAGGGCCGAGATGGTCGCCATGGCGGTCGCGAAGCTCGGGCAGAAAAAGGAGGCCATCGAGGCCTCGGCCGACAATGTCGAGCTGACATGGCGGTTCGGGGAGACGGAGATCGAACAGTCGAAGACCTACGCCCAGCACATGCTCGATCTGAAGCAGATCAAGCAATTGCCGGACTTCACGAACTTCTTCGACACACGCTTCGTCAGCGAGATGAGGCCGGCGTGACGATCCTCGCCGAAGCCGCGGGCGCGATCACCGCGGCGCCCGTGCAGGCCTCACAGGACGGGCTGACACGGCGTCGCGGCGCGGCGGGCCTCGCGCGGCTGCGCGGGCCGATCCTGGCCGCGGCCTTTCCGATCGCCGTGCTGGTGCTCTGGCACGTGAGCACGCAGGGCCGGGCCTATTCTCTGATCCCGCCCCCGCTCGAGGTGGCGCGCGCGCTCTGGGACCTTGTCTTCGGCGGCCTCAACGACGACGCCTTCAGCCAGACGCTGCACGTGCACCTGCTCGCCTCGGTAAGCCGGGTCTATGGTGGATTCGCGCTGGCGCTCGTCTTGGCGTTGCCGCTCGGCATCCTCATCGGACGGGTCACTCTGATCCGACAGCTCGTCGACCCGACGATCCAGATCCTGCGGCCGATCCCGGTGACGGCCTGGCTGCCGCTCGCGATGATCATGTTCGGGCTCGGGCCGCGCTCCGCCTTCTTTCTCGTGTTTCTTGGCGCCTTCTACCCGATCCTCCTGAACACCGTTTTCGGCGTCCGAAACGTCGAGCCGCGCCTCCTCGAGGCGGCCAGCATGCTGGGCTGCCGGGGATCTGCGCAATTCGCCACGGTCGTGCTCCCGGCGGCCCTCCCGGCGATCTTCACCGGGCTGCGTCTAGGGCTGGGCTTCGCCTGGGTGGTCATCGTGATCGGCGAGATGACGGGCGTGCAGACCGGGCTCGGCGCCATCATCATGGAGGCGCGCCAGCTGTCCCGGACGGAGATCGTCATCTCGGGGATGATCACCATCGGGGTCGCCGGCTTCGTGTCGGACCGGCTGGTCACGCTGGTCGGTGCGCGCCTTCTCGCCTGGAGCCCAAACCATGGGTGATCCCACCATCCCGATCCTGGATCTGCGTGGGGTCGGGAAGGAATACCGCCTCGGAGACCAACGAATCGAAGCCCTGCGAGGGGCGAACCTCACGGCCGGGAAGGGCGAGTTCATCTGCCTGATCGGGGCCTCCGGCTGCGGAAAGTCGACGCTGCTCCGGATCGTCGCCGGCTTCGAGACGGCCAGCGCCGGGGAGGTGCTGATGTGGGGCAAGCCGATCGACGGTCCGTCCCCGAGCCGCGGCATGGTGTTCCAGGATTACGGCCTGTTCCCGTGGCTGTCCGTTCGCCGCAATATCGGCTTCGGGCCGGCTTCGCGCGGGCGTCCGGGGGCCGAGGTCCGCGAGACGGTCGACCGCTTCGTCGAGCTGGTCGGGCTGAACCGCTTCGCGGATGCCTATCCTCACCAGCTCTCGGGCGGCATGAAGCAACGAGTCGCGATCGCCCGGGTCCTCGCGAACGACGCCGAGATCGTGCTCATGGACGAGCCCTTCGGGGCGCTCGACGCCATGACCCGCGAGCGCCTGCAGGACGAGCTTTTGGACCTTTGGTCCCGCACGGGGCTCACCGTGCTCTTCGTTACCCACTCGATCGAGGAGGCGATCTTCTTGTCGGACCGCGTCGTCGTCATGTCGCCCGGGCCCGGCCGCATCGAGTCAGAACTCCGCGTCGGTCTCGCCCGTCCCCGCGACGTGGCTGCGCCCGATTTCAACACCATTCGGCGCGACCTCGGCCTGCGGCTGCACAGCCACCACGGACGAAAGGCCGCTTGACTGCCAGCCGCGCCACGTCCGAGACGACGCAATCGAGCACTCGCGCTCTCCCGGTGCGCTGGATCTCGTCCGGACTCCTGACCAGCGGACCCGTCCATGAGGTCGCCTGCATCGGTCGTGCGCCTCCTGTCGATGGGCGATACGTTGTCAGGCTGCCATCCAGCCGCCATCGACCATCAGGTTGATGCCGGTGATGTAGCTCGCCTCGGCGCTTGCCAGGAACAGGGCTGCGTTGGCGACGTCGTCGGGGCGGCCGAAGCGCGGCCAGGGTGTGCGCCGCCGGGCGCGGTCGAGCACGGCTTCGTCGAGCAGGCGGCCGCCCTGGCCGGTCACGATCTTGCCCGGCGCCACCGCGTTGCAGATGATGTGGTCGGCGGCGTAATCGGCCGCGATCTGCTGGGTGAGATAGGCGATGCCGGCCTTGCTCACGCCGTAGGCGATGTCCTCGGGCGCGGCGATCATGCCGTGCTGCGACGACAGGTTGACGATGCGCCCGCGCGCCTCGTCGCGGATCTCCTGGGTGAGCATCTGGCGTGCCGCCTCCCGGCAGCACAGGAACACGCCCGTCAGGTTGACCGCCATCATGCGATCCCAATCGCCCCGATCCATCTCGGTCAGCCGGCGGGCGTGGCGGATGCAGGCATTGTTGACCATGACGTCGAGCCGGCCGAACCGCTCGACCGTCGTGTCGACCAGCGCACGGACGGCGGCCTCGTCGGACACGTCGGTGTGCCGGAAGATCGCCTGGCCGCCGTCCTCCAGGATCGTCGCCACCGTGGGCGCGCCGCCTTCCAGCACGGTCTCGCTCACGTCGGCCACCACCACCTGAGCCCCGTGGCGGGCGAACAGCCGGGCGATGGCGCGGCCGATCCCCGAGGCGGCGCCGGTGACGATGCAGGTCTGGCCGGCGAGGCGGCGCTCTGTGAAGGCAGCGTCAGGCATCAAGATTCACGCGGGTGTTCGGCGGCCAGGAAGGCGAGGAAATCGTCGGCCGCCGCCGCCATGTCGTAGCGCGGGCGGTAGTCCGTATCGGCCAGGATGCGGGCGATCCCCATCGGGGCGCGATCGGCTGCATCGTAGAGCGCGATCGTGCCGTCTTCCGGGCCGCTGAGCGACCAGTCCACGCCCGGCATCCGTTCGGCGAGGCAGGCGCACCATGCCGCGACCGACCATCGAAATCCTGCCGCGACGTTGTAGACGCGGTGCGGCAGGGCGGGTGCGTCGAGGAGCGCCAGGATGCCGGCGACCGCGTCGCGGACGTAGAGCCAGTCGCGGGTATGGGGTCGGGGCAGGCGGATCGGCTCGCCCGCCTGCGCCCGCTGCAGCACCTGCAAGGGCGCGCTCAACGTATCCCGCAGGCCGGTGGCGCGCTCATACGGGCCGAAGCAGGTGCCGAGACGCGCCGCCACGATGTCGGCCCCGAAGGTGTCGGCGAGGCGCAACACCGTCGCCTCCGCCGCCTGTTTCGAGATCGCGTAGAGCGAGCGTGGGCGCGAAGGCGTGACATCCTCGACCAGCGGCTCAGCCTCATAGGCGCTGTCGCCGTAGACGGCGCCCGAGCCGAGAAACACCATCCGCTCGACGCCGGCCTCGGCCGCCGCCCGGATGGCGTCGGCGACCGCGGCGACATTGACCGCGATGATCGAGGCGGGATCGCGCCGTTCGCGCGCCTCGTCAGCCGTGATCGCGGCCCCGATCACCAGCCGGTCGACGCCGTGCCGGGCCAGGATCGGGTCGAGCCCACCCGGCTCGCGCACGTCCAGCGGGCAGAATGTGAAGCGACCCGGGCCGGAGTGATGGCCGGCCGGTGCGCCCGGCCGGTCGATCCCGACCACGTGTTCGCCACGCACCACCAGGGCCTCGCACAGGGCGGCCCCGACGAAGCCGGAGGCCCCCGTCACCGCGATGACCATGGCTCAGTCGCCGAGTTCGCCCTTCGGCTTGCCGGCGGCGGCTTCGAGGAAGCTGTAATCCATGTTCTTGACGAGCTCGGCCGAGACGTCGCGGCTGATATATTTGAGGTCCCGCATCATGACGGCGATGGCGAGCGCCTGGGTCCGGTACATCTTGTAATCCGGCTGCAGGTTCTCGATCGCGCCGGCCGCGATCGCCTTGTCGAGGCCGGTCACCTTGGTGATGACGCCGATCCAGGCATCGTGATTGGCCGCGACATAGTCGTTGACCTTGACGATGGCGCCCACCGTCGATTGCAGCGCCTTGCGGTTGGACGCCACGACGTCCGAGCGGGTGACCATCAGGTTGGTGAGCTTGCCGGCGGGCTGGTCATAGGGAAACCCGAAGAACTTGCCGGCGCCGACCTGCCGGATCTGGGTGGCGAAGGGTTCGACCGAGCAGATCAGGTCGACCTCGCCGCGGCGCAGAGCCTGGGCATGGTCCGACGGGTTCGGGATGTTGACGAACTCGACATCCTTGTTGACGTCGATGCCCTGCTTGGCAAAGGCGCCCCGCATGTGGAGATCCTGCGCGTTGCCGCGCGAGGCCGCCACCTTGAGCGGCTTGCCGGCGGTTTTGCGCTGCGCGATGAGCGCCTTCAATCCGGCCCAGTCATTCTCCTTCACGGGCAGATCGTTGCTGAGGAGCATCTGCGAGCCGCCATTCACCTGGCCCGAGATCGCCACGACGTCGAAGCCCTTATCGAGCGCGGTCGCGTAATGCAGGTAGGTCACCTGGGCGACGTCGATGCTCTTCGAGACGAGCGCGGTCAGCACGTCGTTGCCGGTGTTGAAGCCGATGACCTCGAGATCGATGTCCTTCGCGTAGTCCGGCGTCAAGACGAGCGGCGTGCAATGGGCGCATTTGGCGAAGCCGAGCTTCAGCTTGGGCTTGTCCTGCGCGGCCGCCGCGAAGGTCAGCATCGGGGCTAGCGCAAGGACGGACAACACACGCAACAATCGTTTCATCGAGGATACTCCTGTTGGGGTTCGATGCGGGTCAGGCTGCCTGGGAGCCTGCCGTCTCGGCGGCGTCGGCAGCCAGGCATTTGGCGACGACATCGGCCGTGTGGCCGACATGGATGCCGAGAAGCTGCCCGGCCTTGACGGCGTCGCGGGCTTCGAGGGCGGCCAGGATGTCGCGATGCTCGATGATGGACTGTTCCCAGCGATCCTCGAGGCGCAAAGCGAAGAAGCGCACCTGGTCGGCGCGCGCGAGGAGCGTCGCATGCGCGTCCGCCAGCGGCCGGTTGCGGGCCGCCTCGACGATAATGCGGTGGATGCTACGGTTGGCGGTGAAATAGGCGTCTCGCCGGCCGGCATCGTGCTCGTGTTCGATCTCGCGCTGCAGATCGTGCAGGCGGGCGAGATCGGCCGGAGTGATCCGCTGGGCGGCGAATTCTGCCGCAAGACGCTCAAGGCCGCCCAGGGCCTCGAACACCTCGCGGATATCGGGCGCGGCGAGGCAGCGCACGGAGGCGCTGCGGTTCGTGCGCAATTCGACCAGCCCGCCTTGCGCCAGCAGCTTCAGCGCCTCCCGCAGGGGGGTGCGGGAGATGCCGAGCGCTGCCGACAATTCGGCCTCGACCAGCGTCGCGCCGGGCGCGAGGTCGCCACGAACGATCATGTCGCGCAACCGCTCGGCCGCATGTTCGTGCAGCCCCGCCCGCACCACGCGGACCGAGGTGGCGAAAACGATGCCAGCATTCTTGCGGGGACGCCCGCGGCGGGGCGCAAGGTCGTTCATGGGCGGCTGCGGCTCGGCGACATGCGGGCAGCTTAACCGCGAAACGGGTCGTGCGATGCCGATTTAAGCCGCAGAAACTGTCGGTTCTTCAAGCACTAGGCAGCAATTGTATGCAGCGTGCCGAAAGCTCCTTGCGCTGTCCGTTGGCCGGCTGAACTTGGGACCAGACCGACGCGCGGGCCCGCTCGAGGATCGCGCGACCCATCCGGAGCCACGCCATGCAAACGGCGACTGCCTCGCTGCCCGCCCCGCTCTTCAGGAGCCTCGGCCTTCGCTCCAAGGCCGAGCGCCTGACCGTACCCGTCCTGCTGCTCGTCGGCTGGGAGATCTTCTCCCGCTCCGGCTACTTGCCGCCGGCCCTGCTGCCGCCGCCCTCGGCCGTGCTGCACGCCCTCTCCGACTGGATCGTCGGCTGGGACGAGTCCACGCAGAACTATTCCGGCACCTGGCTGCGCGACGCCTTCTCCAGCACATGGCGCGTGTCGGTCGGCTTCTCGATCGCGGCTTTGGCCGGGATCGGGATCGGGACGGCGATCGGCTGGTCGCGCTTCGTCGAGAAGACGATCGAGCCGACCCTGCAGATGCTGCGGCCGATCCCGCCGGTCTCGTGGATCCCGCTCGCCATCATCTGGTTCGGCATCGCCGACAAGCCGGCGATCTTCCTGGTCTTCCTCGGCGCCTTCTTCCCGATCCTGATGAACACGATCCACGGCGTGAAGACGATCGACCGCAACCTCATCCGGGCGGGCGCCATGATGGGTGCGACCGAGCGCCAGCTGCTCTGGAACATCGTCGTGCCGGCGGCCCTGCCCTCGATCTTCGCCGGTCTGCGCATCGCGGTCGGCTCCGCCTGGATGCTCACGGTCACGGCCGAGATGGTGGCCGTGAAGAGCGGCGTCGGCTACGTGCTGTGGGATTCCTACTACTTCCTGCGCTACGACATCGTCATCGCCGCGATGGTGTCGATCGGCCTGCTCGGCTACCTGTCCGACTACGCCATCAAGAGCCTGATGAACTCCGTCCTGCGCTGGCAGCGCGCCACCACCGTTCAGGGCAGGGAGGGCTGAGCATGGCCGAGATCGCCATCCGCAACATCAGCAAGACCTTCACCGACCGGTCGCGCGACCGCGACGTGGTGGCGATCGACAACGTGTCGATGACGATCGCCGACCACGATTTCGTTTGCCTGCTCGGACCCTCCGGCTGCGGGAAATCGACCCTGCTCAACATGATCGCGGGCTTCGAGCAGCCGAGCGCCGGGCGCATCGAGGTCGGCGGCGTGCCCGTCGAGAAGCCAGGCGCCGATCGCGGCGTCGTGTTCCAGCAGCCGACGCTGATGCCGTGGCTGACCGTCGCCGACAATGTCGCTTTCCATCTCAAGCTGAAGGGCCTCGGCAAGGCGGAGCGGCGCGAGCGCGCCCAGCGCTTCATCGACCTCGTCGGCCTTACCGGCTTCGAGGGCCATTTCCCCTCCGAACTCTCGGGCGGCATGAACCAGCGCGTCGGCATCGCCCGCGCCCTGCTGATGAATCCGCGCGTCATCCTGATGGACGAACCCTTCGCGGCGCTCGATGCGCAGACGAAGCTCGAGATGCAGGAGGAACTCGTGCAGATCTGGCAGCGCATCGCCTGCACGATCGTCTTCGTCACGCACAGCGTCGACGAGGCGCTCGTGCTCGGCAACCGCATCGCCGTAATGACCCGCCGACCGGGCCGCATCCGCGAGGATTTCGAGTTCGACATGCCGCGCCCGCGCGACATCACCAGCCCGGCCTTCAACGACGCCAAGCGCCGCGTCCTCGGCCTGATCCGCGAGGAAGCCACCCTGGTGCGCCGTGCAGCCTGATCCGCGCCGATCCCGGGCGTTTCGCCTCGGGATGCTGACCCCGTCCTCCAACACCGTGCTCGAGCCGATGATGGCCGCCATGGTGGCGGACCTCGACGGGGTCAGCGTGCATTTCAGCCGCTTCCGCGTGACCGAGATCGCCCTGTCGGACCAGGCGCTCGGGCAGTTCGCGCCGGACGGCATGGTGGCGGCGGCCGAGCTGCTCGCCCATGCCAAGGTGGATGTGATCGCCTGGAACGGCACCTCGGCCGGCTGGCTCGGTTTTGCCCAGGACGAGCGCCTCTGCGCCGCGATCACGGCCGCGACCGGCATTCCGGCGGGCACTTCGGTGCTCGCCTTCCGCGAGGTCTTCGAGCTCACGGGTGCCCGCCGCATCGGACTGGTGACGCCCTATACGGCCGACGTGCAAGCGCGGATCATGGCCAATTGGGCGGCGGCCGGCTTCCCGTGCACGGCCGAGAGAGCGTTGAATCTGCGCGACAATTTCTCCTTCGCCGAGGTCGACGAGGCGACGATCGCCGGCCTGGTCAGGGAGGTGGTGGCGGAGGGCTGCGATGCGGTTGCGATCGTCTGCACCAACATGCGCGGCGCTCGGATCGCCGCCGATCTGGAGCGGGAGCTCGGGGTGCCGGTCTACGATTCGATCGCCGTGACTCTGTGGCAGAGCCTCCGGCTGATCGGCGCCGATCCACTTTCCCTGAAGTCCTGGGGCCGGCTGTTCCATGATGCCGCGGCCAAACCGGCCGAGGCTGCCGCGGCGGCTTTATGAGCGGCACGATGGTTCGCGAGCCCATCCGGATCCTGTTGCTCAATCCGAACACCACGACGGCCATGACCGAGCGTATGAGCGCGGCCGCCGAGGCCGTCACGGCGGTCGGCACCACCATTGTACCGGTCACCGCGACACGCGGCCTGCCCTATATTGCCAGCCGGGCGGAAGCGCAGATCGGCGGCGCGATCGCGCTCGAGATGCTGGCCGAGCACCACCAGACTGTCGATGCTGCGATCATAGCGGCCTTCGGCGATCCCGGCCTGCTCGGCGCGCGCGAGCTGTTCGATATCCCGGTCGTCGGCATGGCCGAGGCCGCGATGCTCGGCGCCTGCATGCTGGGGCGACGCTTTGCCATCGTGACCTTCGCGCGTGCGCTCGGGCCCTGGTACGAGGATTGTGTGGCGGCCAACGGCCTCGCCGGGCGCTGCGCCGGCATCCGCATGCTCGACAGCCCTTTCCAGCAGGTCTCGGACGTGCAGGAGGAGAAGGAGGGCCTTCTCGTCGAGCTGGCGCTCCGGGCCGTCAACGAGGATGGCGCCGACGTGGTGATCCTGGCCGGCGCGCCGCTCGCCGGGCTGGCGGCGAAAGTCGCCGACCGCATTTCGGTGCCGGTGGTGGACCAGGTGGCGGCCGCGGTGAAGTTGGCCGAGGCCCTGGTCGCGCTGCGCCCGCGCAAGGCCACGGCCGGCACCTTTCGCCGCCCCCCGGCCAAGCCGGCCATCGGCCTGCCCGAGGCCCTGGCCGGCCGGATCGCCCACACGGATGGACCATCGTCCATCCGGCCCGATCGACGGGGCCTCCAGCGCGATTAATCGCTGCAGGTGGATGCCGCTTCGAGAACTCGACTATGCCGCGTGTCCGTCGAGGCGGCCGAGCGCGACCGCGATGTCGAGCAGGATCTGGTCCGAGCCGGGTGAGGCGGCGAGCGAGATCCCGACCGGGCAGCCCTCGATCGTGCCGGCCGGGATCGAGATCTGCGGCAGGCCCGCATGGCCGGCCGGGCAGAGGATCTCGAGGGCCTTCGCCCGGAACAGGTCGAGCTCCGGCTCCGGGGTGGCAAGCAGCGGCGCGATGCCGGGAGCGGTCGGCAGGACGAGGATCGCGCCCGCGACGAGGTCCCGCATCCGGGTCCGGATCGTCTCGCGCAGGCGGCGTGCCTCGGCCACCTCCGCGGGATCGAGCCGAGCGGCAGCCGCGAAGCGCTCGCGGATTCCGGGCCCGAATTCCGGCTTCGCGGCCTCGACCCAGGCGCCATGCGCCGCCCAGGCTTCGTCGGACTGGATCAGCCGAAAGGCGTTCCGCCACGCCGGCAGGTCGTCGCCCGCGACCGTAACCTCTTCGACAGTCGCGAAGACGGCCTTCGCGCGGGAGAGCGAAGCCGAGAGCGCAGCTTCGACCTCAGGGCCCGCGCGCCGGAAGAGGTCGCGGGCAACCAGAAGCCGGCCCGGGACGGCGTCGCTCCCGGGCAACGCGAGCAGGACACGGCCGACGCGCCGGAAGGTCTCCGGGTCGCGGGCGAACCAGCCCATCGTGTCGTAGCTCGGGGCGAGCGGCACGGCGCCATCGAGCGGGATGCGTCCATGCGTCGTGCGGATGCCGTAGAGGCCGCAATAGGAGGCCGGCAGCCGTACCGAGCCTCCCGTATCCGATCCGATCGCGAAATCGACGAGGCCGGCCGCGGTCGCGGCGGCGGAGCCGGAGGAAGATCCGCCCGGGATGCGGCCCGGCGCGGCGACGTTGCGGGGCGTGCCGTAATGGGCGTTCTCGCCGTTCAGGCTCCAGGCCATCTCGTCGGTCTGGGTCTTGCCGACGAGCCGGGCGCCGGCCGCGAAGAGTGGCTCGATCGCGGGCGCGGTGCTGTCCGGGACCGGATGAGTCGCGAGCCATTCGGGCGAGCCCGCCCCGGTCGGCGTGCCGGCCAGGTCGAAGAAGTCCTTCAGCCCGAAGGTGAGCCCCGCGAGCGGGCCGTCGGTCCGGTCCTGCCGCTCGACGAGGCCATGCGGGACGAAGGCGCCGACGCTGTCCTGGAGCGCGCTCATCGCGGGCGATGCATGGTCGGCGCGGGGCGGGTGAAGGTGCGCTCTCCGGCCTTCAGCCCGAAGAGCGGCTGGGCGATCTCGGCGACCGCGTTCGAGGGGCCGTCGCAATCCAGCACGACGAGGTCGGCCGGATTGCCGGGCGCGACCCCGTAGTCGAACAGGTTCAGGAGTCTGGCGGACTGGCTCGTCACCATGTCGAGGCAGTCCGCCATCCCGGCGGGCGTGCCGACCTGGGCGATGTTGGCGTAGAGGTTCGCCATCCGAATGAGCGAGCAATCCCCGAAGGGCGTGAACGGGTTCAGGACGTTGTTGGTCGAGAGCGAGCAGGTGACGCCGCTCCCTAAGAACTTGTGCGCCGGCGTCACGCCGCGCGGCACGTCGCGATCATGGTCGCGGCCGGTGAGGAAGAGATCGGTCGAGGGCAGGACCGTCACGGCGACGCCCGACCGGGCAAGGCGGGCGGCGATCTCGGCGAACTTGTCCGGCGAGACAGACGAGAACTTCGTGACGTGGCCGACGGCGACGCGACCGCCCCAGCCGTATTGGTCCGTGAGGCGGCAGACCTCCTCGACGTCGAGATGCGTCGGGTCGAGCCCGAAATCGAGATGGAAGTCGATGTCGATCTCGTAGCGTTTGGCGAGTTCGAAGATCCGGGCGATCTGGCCGTGCGAATCCTTGTCCATGTAGGGCGCGCCGCCAACCACGTCACCGCCGCTCTCGAGGGCCGCCACCATGACGTCCTCGCAGCCGGGATCGTCGAGCAGGCCCTCCTGCGGGAAGACGCAGATCTGAACGTCGATCGCCCAGGCGTAATCCTGGCGAAGGCGGGTGAGCGCCTTGAGGCTGGTCAGCCCGATGCGGGGATCGACCTCGCAATGGGTCCGCATCCGCATCGTGCCCTGCAGGATCGACTTAGCCAGGGTCCGCTCGGCCCGGGCATAGACGTCCTCCTCGGTGAAGTTCCTCTTCGCCTCGGCTACGGCCGCGATGGCCTCGTCCAGCGTCCCCTCGTGGCATTGGCAGCGGCCGAGCAGGCAGGACTTGTCGAGGTGGATATGCGTCTCGACGAAGCCCGGCACGACGAGGCGTCCGTCGAGCCGCTCCTCCGGTCCGTCCGCCTGAAGCGCGGGTTCCAGCGCCGCGATTCGGCCGTCCCGGATGCCGATGTCGAGGAGGGGGCCGTCGCCGCGGTCGAGACGGGCGCCGCGCAGGATGATATCGAAAGCCAAGATTTCTATTCCGCTGCGGTGAGGCGTGGAGGTTCGGCGGGGCGGCCGAGATAGGCGGCTTCGAGGCCGCCATCCTGCCGGAGCGCGGCGGCCGGGCCGGAGCGCACGACGCGGCCGGTCTCGACGAGGTAGCCCCGATCGGCGATCCCGAGCGCGAGATCGGCCATCTGGTCGACGACCAGGATGGTGACGCGCCGATCCCGGAGGTCCGCCAGGATGTCGAACAGCTCGGCCGTGATGGCCGGCGCGAGCCCGAGCGAGGGCTCGTCGAGGAGGAGCACCTTCGGATCGGCGATCAGGCCGCGGGCGACGGCCAGCATCTGCTGCTCGCCCCCGGACAGCAGGCCGGCCCGGCTGTCGAGCCGTTGGAGGAGACGCGGGAACAGGGCGACCACCCGGTCGAGTTCGGCCTCAAGGTCGATACCCGAGCGCCGCCACGCGCCGAGCCGGATGTTGTCGCGCGTCGTCAGCTCCGGGAAGACCTGCCGGCCCTCAGGCACGAGCGCGAGGCCGCGCCGGGCGATGGCGTAGGGAGGCTCGCGCGAGACGTCGTCGCCGGCGAGGACGACTTGGCCGCCGATCGGCCGAAGGAGACCGGAGACGGCCCGCATCAGGGTCGACTTGCCGGCCCCGTTCGCGCCGAGAAGCGCGACGCATTCGCCTTCGGTGATATCGAGGTCGATCCCCTCCAGCACGGGGGCAGCGCCGTAGCCGGCCGTCACCGCGCGGGCTGCCAGCACCGTCGCGCCGGCCCGGTCGCGCGGTGTCGGACGTGGGCGTCCGTCGCGATTACCCTCGCCGAGATAGGCCGCGATCACGCGTGCGTCGCGGGCGACCGCGTCGGGCGTACCGCCGGCGATGACGCGGCCGGCATCCAGCACGACGACATGGTCCGAGACGCCCATGACCAGCGCCATATCGTGCTCGACGAGGACCACGGCAATGCCGGCATCCGCGATGCGCCGGAGCAAAGCGGCTACGGCGCCCTTCTCGGCCCGCATCAGGCCGGCAGCGGGCTCGTCGAGGACGAGCACGGCCGGGCGGGTCGCGAGCGCGCGGGCGATCTCCACGAGCCGACGGTCGATATGCGGCAGGTCGGCGCCCCGTGTGGTGAGCGGGCCGGCATAGCCGACGAGCGCGAGCAGTCCCTCGGCTGCCGCCCCCGGCTCGGCAAGTCCGGCCGGCAGGGCGATCAACACGTTGTCCAGCGCGCTCGTCGAGCCGAAGAGCTGCGTCGTCTGGTACGTGCGGGCGATCCCGGCCCGGGCGACGGTCGCGGCGGAACGGCCCGCGAGATCCTGGCCGCCGAGCTGCACCCGGCCGCGATCGGGCCGGTAGAAGCCGCCGATCATGTTGAGCACCGTCGTCTTGCCGGCCCCGTTCGGCCCGATCAAACTCGTGATCCGGCCGGGCTCGGCCGCGAAGGACACGTCCGAGGCGGCCTTCACGCCCCCGAAGGCGATGGCGAGACCCTCGACCGCGAGCGGCCGCGGCTCGGCCCCGCGCAGGAAGCCGGCGAGGTCGAAGGCGCCCCGGCCCGGCGCCGGGCCGGGCGTCTCGCGCCGCAGTCGCGCGAGGGCGCCGACGATGCCGTTCGGCGCGAGCCAGAGCACGACGAGCAGGAGCCCGCCGAAGACGAGGAGGCGGTATTCGGCCAGGCCGGACAGGAGTTCGGGAAGCACGCCGACGATCGCGGCCCCGAGGAGCGGCCCGATCACCGATCCGGCCCCGCCGACCACGACGGCGAGTAGGAACAGGATTGATTGCGAGAACGGGAAGGTGCCCGGGCTGATGAACATGAGGAGCGGCGCGAAGAGCGCGCCGGCGAGCCCGGCGAGCGCGGCCGAGAGCGCGAAGGCGAAGCCCCGCACCGGGATCGGCCGGATGCCGATCGACTGCGCCGCGTCCTCCGCGTCCCGCAGCGCCACCATGGCGCGACCGAGCCGCGACCGCCGCAGCAGCACGAAGCCGACGAGGGACGCCGCGCAGAGCGCGGCCGCGAGCCAGGCCATCTCCCGCTCGGCCAGCATCACGGAGCCGAGCGTGGGCGGCATGATGCCCATCAGGCCGTTGGCGCCGCCGGTCAGCCCCTTCCACTCGACGAGGCCGTTCTCGACGATGAACGCGAAGGCGATCGTGACCATGGCCAGATACGGCCCGCGCGCCCGAAGAGCCGGCACGGCCAGCGCGGTGCCGAACAGGGCCGAGAGCAGCCCGGCAAAGGGCCAGGCGAGCCAGAAGCTCCATCCGGCCAGCATCGGGATCGCGGCCGCGTAGGCGCCGATGGCGTAGAAGGCGACGTGGCCGAGCGAGATCAGCCCGGCGAGGCCGAGGAGGATATTGAGCCCGATCCCGACCGTCGCGGTCAGGAGCACGAGCGAGACGACGAAGAGCGTGTAGCCATCAGCCCGCCCCGCGAAGGCTGCCGTCAGGGCGATCGCGCCGAGCCCCAGCGCCAACTCGACTCGGTCACCGCTGAACCACCCGCGCCCGCGCATCTCAGACCTTGCGCAGGGTGGCCGCGCCGAAGAGCCCGTTGGGCCGGAGCGCGAGCGACAGGATCACGGTGGCGAAGACGACGATCTGGGTCGAGGCCGAGCCGATCAGCGCCGTCGCCAGGGCCTCGACGATTCCGTAGGCGAGGCCCGCGACGACGACTCCCGGCGCCGAGCCGATGCCTCCCACGATCGCGACCGCGAAGGCCTTGATGCCGAAGAGCGTGCCCATCTCGGCCGTGACCGAGAAGAGCGGCGCGATGAGGAGGCCGGCGATCCCGGCGAGCACCGTCGAGGCCGCGAAGGAGAGCGCGATCGCCTGCCGGACGTTGATCCACATCAGCTGCGCGGCCATTGGGTTCTGGACGACGGCGAGGAGCGCGCGTCCGTAGGCCGTCCGTCGCGTGAGGAGATGGAGCAGCACGGCGATGCCGATTCCGACGACCGGGATGACGAGCTGGAGCGGGTAGATTCCCGCGCCGAAGATCTCGACCGGCTTGACCGCGAGCGGCGACGGGAAGCTCCGGGGCTCCTTGCCGAACAGGAACATGGCGGCGTTCTCGAGCACGAGCCCGCCCGCGACCGTCGCCATCAGCCACGACTCCGAGCCCCGGGACGTGAAGGGCCGCACGAGGATTCGCTCGACCAGGAGCCCGAACAGGCCGCAGATCGCGAGCGCGGCCGGCGCGCCGATCCAGGCCGGCCAGCCCCAGCGCACGACGAAAACATAGCCCAGCACCGCGCCCAGCATCATGGCGCTGCCCTGGGCGAAGTTCACGGTCCGGGAGACCGCGAAGGTGACGTGGTAGCCGAGCGCGATCAACCCATACATCGCCCCGAGGCCGAGCCCCGAGACGAGGGACGAGACGATGAGCATAGGCCCGATCCCGGCGCCTGCCTCAATCCGTCAGCGGCACGATCTCGATGCCCTTGAAGCGGGTAAAGATGTAGTCGTCTTTCGAGAGCGCGTCGTGGTTCGTGGCCGAGAAGGGCTTCGCGTAGCTCTTGATCAGCCCCTGATAGGGGCCGATCTCGTAGAAGGCCTTCCGGATCGCGGTGCCGTCCGTCGAGCCCGCCTTCGCGATCGCGAGGGCCGAGAGGTGCATCGCGTCATAGGCATTGGCGATGCCGACGGCCGGCGTCACGTCGGCGAGGGTCTTGATCTCGGGATACTTGGCTTTCAGCGCCGCCAGCACCGTCTCGCCCTTCGGCGAGAGCTTGCCGGAGAAGGAATAGGTCTGGACCATGTCGACCGTCTCGGCCCGCGGTCCGCCGAGCTCGGTGAAGCGGCCGCCGGCCGGACCCCAATGCGACACGACCGGGACGGTCCAGCCCATCTTGTCGAGCGACTTCATGATCTGGGCTGCCGGCTGCACGTTGCCGACGAGGAAGATCGCGTCGGCGCCGGCCTCCTTCAGCCGGGTCAGCTGCGGCACCATGTCGAGGTCGTCGTTGCCGAACT
The DNA here is from genome assembly GCF_964242715.1 of uncultured Enterovirga sp. NCBI lineage: Bacteria > Pseudomonadati > Pseudomonadota > Alphaproteobacteria > Hyphomicrobiales > Methylobacteriaceae > Enterovirga > uncultured Enterovirga sp. The sequence continues at coordinate 46,450 of NZ_CAXTAZ010000026.1, read as the reverse complement.
TCTCCACGCCCGCCATCGCGATGCTGCCGGCCCCGAGCGCCTTCTTTAGGCCGGCCTCGTTCGACTCGCCCCAGGGATTGTTGATCAGCATGAGGCCGGGCTTCTTGGCGCCTTTCTTCACCGCCTGGGCCACCATGGCCTCGTCGACGAGTTCGTCGACGGCGGAGACCCGGAAGACGTAATTCTCGGCCGCGCCGTTGCGGGTGATCGGCGTGCCGGCCGCCCAGACGCCCATGAAGGGCGCCTTGGCGGAATTGGCGAAGGGCACGATCGCCATCGAGACCGGCGTGTCGATGCCGCCGAAGAACACCGCGACCTTCTCGCGCTGCACGAGCTCGCGGGCGGCGACGAGACCCTTGGCCGGGTTCGACTCGTCGTCGCGGCGGACGAGTTCAAGCTTCTTGCCGAGGACGCCGCCGGCCGCGTTGATCTCGTCGATCGCGACCTGCAGGCCGCGCGTGATCGCCTCGCCGGATTTCGCCGACTGGCCCGACAGGGCGGCCACGAGCCCGACCTTGATCGTCTCCTGCGCGAGGGCCGGGGAGAGGAGCAGCGGAAGCGCGAGCGAGGCTGCGAGCGCGCGGCGGCTCATGCGGGACGGGCGGGGGCAATACATGGAGAAGGCTCCTGGCGGCTGCCCTCCATCCGGCAATCCATGTGCCAAGCGGGGACGATCGGTGTCGCGAACGCGAAGCGAGCCGTTGCCTAAATTGCGTACGATCTGCACAAAGGATTGGATACAATCCGGGCAGTCAGGCGTCGTCGCGGACGTAGCGGCTCAGCACGTCCGGGAGCGTGGCATCCTGCGCCACCTTGCGGCCGTCGAGAGCGCGCACCAGCACCGAGTCGAGATGCTCCGCCATCAGCCGCTCGGCCAGCGCGACATCCGGCCCGGCAAGCGCGTCGATCAGCGCCACGTGTTCCTGGCAGTTGCAACTGTCCCAGCGCGGCCGGCCATAGAGGCGCAGGACCAGCGCGCTCCGCCAGACGAGCTGGGTCAGGAACCGCGACAGGACGGGGCTGCCGGTCATCTCCCCGAGCACGACGTGGAACTCGGCCGCGAGGCGAATGTATTCCGGCCGGTCGTGATGGAGGGCGTGATGCTCGTGATCGACCATCCGGGTCAGGGCCGCGATCTGGCTCGGCTCGAGCCGCCCGGTCACGCGCCGCACGACGACGCGCTCGAGATCGATCCGGACCGCGAACAGGTCGCGTCCCTCCTCGATCGTCGGCTTCACCACCGAGGCACCGCGGTTCGGCCGGAACTCGGCCAGTTCCTCGGCGGCCAGCATCTCGAGCGCGCGCCGCGCGACCGTCCGGCTGACCCCGAACGTCTCGCCGATCACGTCCTCCGGCAGCTTCGCGCCGGGCCCCAGACTCTGCTCGATGATCGCCTTGCGGAGGGCGAGATGGATGACCTCCGCACGCGTTCGCTCTCCCATCGGGCCTCCGGATCGCCCTCCTGCGGGCGCGAGTGCGACGCTGCATAACCCGGGCCGGACCGATCGGGGGAGGGGTCGCGGCAGCGATCATGCTCCCGAATGATCGTGGCATGCCGGTTGCTGCGGAATGGGCCTCACCGGAGTTCTGACCCATGGCACGTCGCCCATTCACAGGCGCCCTTCTCGCCCTTGCATTGATGAGCGCCGGGGCCGAGGCCGCGACGTTCCGCTATGCCTATCGGGTCGACCCGGCGAATCTCGATCCCTACGCGCTGGCCGAGACCTTCACCCTGTCCTGGCTCGGGCAGGTCTACGAGCCGCTGGTCGGGCGCGGAAAGAACCTGGAGCTGGTTCCGGCGCTCGCGACGAAATGGGAACAGCCCTCGCCGGAGGTCTGGCGCTTCACGCTCCGGCCGGGCGTGACCTTCCACGGCGGCGAACCCTTCACGGCGGACGACGTCGTGTTCTCGCTGAAGCGCGCCAAGATGGACGGGTCCGACATGGCCTACACCATCGGTTCGGTGACGGAGATCCGGAAGGTCGACGACCTGACCGTCGAGCTCGTGATGGAGAAGCCGAACCCGATCCTGCCGGTCCAGATCACCTCGACCTACATCATGTCGAAGAGCTGGGCCGAGAAGAACGGCGCCGAGAAGCCGTCGAGCATCAAGGCGAAGGTCGAGAATTTCGCGACGAATAACGAGAACGGCACCGGCTCGTTCAGGATCGAGACGCGCCAGCCCGGCGTGAAGATCGTCCTGAAGCCCTTCGCGGGCCATTGGGCGAAGCCGGAGCACAACCTCACCGAGGTCGTGTTCACGCCGATCCAGTCGGACGCGACGCGGGTGGCGGCGCTCCTCTCGGGCGAGGTCGACATGATCTACCCGATCCCGCAGCAGGATCTCGACCGGATCAAGGGCTCCGGCAAGGTCGAGGTGCTGCAGGGCGCGGAACTCCGGACCATGTTCATCAACATGGACCAGAAGCGGGACGAGCTGGTCGAGTCGAACGTGAAGGGCAAGAACCCCTTCCGGGACGTCCGGGTCCGGAAGGCGATCTACCAGGCGATCGACATGGTCGCGATCCGCGACCGCATCATGGGCGGCACGTCCCGCAACGCCGGCGAGATGGTCGCCCCCGGCATCAACGGCTACGACAAGACGCTCGACGAGCGCCTCCCCCTCGACGTGGAAGCATCGAGGGCGCTCCTGGCCGAAGCCGGCTATCCGTCCGGCTTCGAGGTCGGGATGGATTGCTCGAACGACCGCTACGTCAACGACGAGAAGATCTGCCTCGCCATCGTCGGCATGCTGGGACGGGTCGGCATCAAGGTGAAGCTGACCGCCCAGACCCGGGCGAAGTTCTTCGAGAAGGTCCTGTCCCGCAACACCTCGATGGCGATGCTCGGCTGGCAGCCGCTCAGCTACGATTCCCATTCGACGCTGCAGGACGTGATGAACACGCCCGAAGGCAAGGTCGGCACCTACAATGTCGGGAACTACTCGAACCCGAAGGTGGACGAACTGACCGGCAAGGTCGAGACCGAGATCGACCCGGCCAAGCGCCAGGCGCTGATCAGCGAGGCCTTCACGATCCACAGGGCGGATATCGGCCACATCCCGCTGCACCAGGCGGGGCTCGCCTGGGGCGTCCGCAAGGGCGTCTCCGTCGTCCTGCGGTCGGACGACAGCCTCGAGCTGAAATGGGTCAGGACGGCGCCGTAGCCGGGGCGTTCGGGTCGGGCGTCGGAGGGCGGGTCCATGTTCCTGCTGGGCCGTTTGGGGCAGACCGTCGTCGTGCTCCTGGTCGCGGCTTTCGTCAGCTTCGTCATGCTGCGCTTCGTCGGCGACCCCGTGAACAACATGGTCGGGCAATCGGCAACGCTCGCAGAACGTGAGACGATGCGGGCCGCTCTGGGCCTGAACGACGCGGTGCCTCTGCAATTCGCGCGCTTCGTCGGCGACGCCCTGCAGGGCGATCTCGGCCGCTCCTACCGGTTCGGCCTGCCGGTCTGGACGCTGCTCGCCGAGCGGCTTCCGGCGACGCTCGAGCTCAGCCTTTGCGCGATGGCGATCAGCGTCGTTCTCGGGATCGGGCTCGGGGCCTGGACGGCGCTGAACCGCGGCCGCCCGCTCGCCTCGGCCCTGCTGGCAGCCTCGCTCGTCGGCGTCGCTTTGCCGTCCTTCCTGATCGGCATCCTGCTCGTCCTCGTCTTCTCGGTCTGGCTCGGCTGGCTGCCGGCCTTCGGCCGCGGCGAGGTCGTGCAGATCGGCCGCTGGTCGACGGGCCTCCTCAGCGTGAGCGGGATCAAGGCGCTGATCCTGCCCAGCCTGACGCTCGGCCTCTTCCAGATGGCGCTCGTCATGCGTCTCGTCCGGGCCGAGATGCTGGAGGTGATGCGGAGCGACTATGTCCGATTCGCCCGTGCTCGCGGCTTGTCCCGGCGCACGGTCGTCTTCGACCATGCGCTCCGGAACACGCTCGTGCCGGTGATCACGATCATCGGCCTCCAATTCGGCAACGTCTTCGCCTTTTCCGTGGTGGTCGAGACCGTGTTCCAGTGGCCGGGGCTGGGGCTTCTCGTCATCCAGGCGATCCAGTTCGCGGACGTTCCGCTGCTGGCCGCCTATCTCGTGCTCGTCGCGCTCTGCTTCGCGATCATCAACCTCGCGGTCGACCTTCTCTACGCCTGGCTCGACCCGCGGGTGCGGGCCGGCGCGGCGGCGGCTCGATGAGCCTCGTGGCGAGCGCGCCGCCCACGGCCCTGGGCTGGCGGGATTCGGACCTCGTCTACGCCTTCCGTCGCTCGCCGGTCGCGCAGGTCTCCGCCCTCGTGACCTTGCTGCTCCTCGTCGCGGCGCTTGGCGCGCGATGGATCGCGCCCTTCGACGTCACCGATCCCTCGATCGCCAACGTCGTCGACGCTCGCTTGTCGCCCGGCGGCTCGGGCCTGGTGGGCGAGCGCTACTGGCTCGGCACCGACCCGCAGGGCCGCGACATGATCTCGGCGATGATCTTCGGGCTGCGGACTTCGCTCTTCGTCGGCCTCGGCAGCGTCGCGCTCGCGGCCGTCGTCGGCATCACGCTCGGCCTCGTCGCGGGCTATCTCGGCGGGTTCGTGGACAGCCTCGTGATGCGGCTCGCCGACATCCAGCTGTCCTTTCCGGCCATCCTGATCGCGCTCCTGGTCGACGGCATCGCCCGGACCGTGATGGACCGCGAGTGGCACGACGTGACGGCGGTCCCGATCCTCATCGTGGCCATCGCGGCCTCCTATTGGGTGCAATATGCCCGCACCGTCCGGGGCGTCGTCCTGATCGAGCGCGGCAAGGACTACGTCCAGGCCGCGACCGTGACCGGCGTCTCGACGCCCCGCATCCTCGGCGGCCACATCCTACCGAACGTCGCCGGCCCGGTCCTCGTCATCGCGACGATCAACCTCGCCCTCGCCATCCTGACCGAGGCGACCCTGTCCTTCCTCGGCGTCGGCGTGCCGCCGACCCAGCCCTCGCTCGGCTCGCTCGTCCGGATCGGCAACGAATACCTGTTCTCCGGCGACTGGTGGATCTCGGTTCTGCCGGGCCTGCTCCTCGTCGTCCTGTCGCTTGCCGTGAACCTCCTCGGCGACTGGCTGCGGGACACGCTGAACCCGCGGCTCGGCATCCTGTGACCGACCTCCTCGTCATCGAGGACCTGCGGGTCGAGATCGCGACGCGACGCGGCGCGCTGACCGCGATCGACGGCGTGTCCTTCTCGATCGGCCGCGGCGAGATCCTGGGCGTCGTCGGCGAATCCGGGGCCGGGAAGTCGCTGACCGGCACGGCCGTGCTCGGCCTCCTCGATCCTCCGGCCCGGCTCGCGGGCGGTCGGATCACGCTCTCAGGACAGCGGATCGAGGCGCTCGGCGAAGAGGCGATGCGGCCACTCAGGGGGCGTCGGATCGGGGCCGTGTTACAGGATCCGATGACGAGCCTGAACCCGCTCCTCACCGTCGGCCGGCAACTCGTCCAGACCATCCGGACGCATCTCGACCTCTCGGCGGCGGAGGCCCGGACCCGCGCCGAGGCGCTGCTGGCCGAGGTCGGCGTCCCGGCTCCGCGCGAGCGCCTGGACTCCTACCCGCACGAACTCTCGGGCGGCTTGCGCCAGCGCGTCGTCCTCGCGCTCGCCTTCTCCTGCGACCCGGACCTCGTCATCGCGGACGAACCCACGACCGCGCTCGACGTCTCGGTCCAGGCCCAGGTCATCGATGTGCTGAAGCGAATGGGCCGTGAGCGCGGCACCGCCGTGATGCTGATCACCCACGACATGGGCGTGATCGCCGAAGCGGCCGACCGGATCGCCGTCCTCTATGCGGGCCGCCTCGTCGAGATCGGGCCGGCCCGTGACATCCTCGACCGTCCGAGCCACCCCTACTCGCGGGGCTTGATGGCCTCGATCCCGTCGCTGCGGCGGCGACGCGGCCTCGACCTCCCGCAGATCGAGGGTGCGATGCCGAGGCCCGGCGCCCTCCCGCCGGGCTGCGCTTTCGCGCCCCGCTGTCCCGACCGGATGCCGCTGTGTACCTCCGAGATCCCGCCCCTGATGACGGCGGATTCCTCCCTGGCTGCCTGCTGGCTAGTCGACCGGCACCACTCCGCGCGCCCCCTGAGGGTGGCCTCGTGAGCGTCGCCGGCAGCACCGTCCTCGCCGTGAACGACCTTTCGCGCCGCTTCGACGTCTCGCGGCCCTGGCCCGTCAGGCTTCTCACCGGCGAGGGCCGGCGCGAGGTGCATGCGCTGGACCGGGTCAGCTTCGAGATTTCCCGCGGCACGACGCTCGCGATCGTGGGCGAATCCGGCTGCGGCAAGACCACGCTCGCGAAGCTCGTCGCCGGCCTGCTGCGGCCGAGCGAGGGCGCGGTGTCGTTCAAGGGCGTCGACATCGCCGGGTTCCGGACGCGCCACGCGGCGCTTCCCTACCGGCGCCACCTCCAGATGATCTTCCAGGACCCGCAATCGAGCCTCGATCCACGCTGGCGCGTCGGCCGGATCGTAGCGGAGCCGATCCGGACGCACCGGCTCCTGCCGACGCGGGCCGCGATCGCGACACGGGTCGGCGAATTGCTGGACGCGGTCGGCCTGTCCGGACAGGACCGGGACAAGTTCCCGCACCAGTTCTCCGGCGGGCAGCGGCAGCGGATCGCCATCGCCCGGGCGCTGGCCGGCGAGCCCGACTTCATCGTCTGCGACGAGCCGACCTCCGCGCTCGACGTCTCCGTCCAGGCGCAGATCCTGAACCTGATGCGGGCGCTGCAGCGCCGGCTCGGACTCAGCTATCTCCTGATCTCCCATAACCTCGCGGTCGTCGCGAACATGGCCGACCGGATCGGCGTCATGTATCTCGGCCGTCTGGTCGAGATCGGCGACGCGGCCGACGTGCTCGACGAACCGCTCCACCCCTATACGCGGCTGCTCCTCGATACGGTTCCGGACATGGCGAATCCCGGCAGGACCCGGGCGCCGCTCGCGGGCGAGGTGCCGAGCCCGCTGCGTCCGCCATCCGGCTGCCACTTCCACCCCCGCTGCCCGCTCGTCGCCGAGCGCTGCCGCCGCGAGGCGCCGCCGCCGACCCGACGCGGGAGTCGGAGCGTCGCCTGCCACGCGGTCGAGGAGGGCCGGCTGCCGCCGCGCGACGAGGAAGAGTCGAGGATGTCGGCATGAGAGACGAGTACGACGCGCGGGTCACGACCGCGCTCTCCGAGGCGCTGGCGGCGAGCCGGGACGCGCCCGATCCGGAGACGGCCGTCGTCTGTTTCACGGCCGCGACCCGGCGAGTTCTGGGCGACCCCGCCCGTCTCGCCCGTCCCGACGCGCTGAAGCCCGGAGAAACCCAGTTCGTCGTCTCCGGATGCTTCTTCGTCGCGCCGTCCGGGGACCACATGATCCTGTGCGCGCAGAACGGCTTCCCGCCCAGCCAGAGCCATGCCCGCGTCTCGACCACCGACAGCCGGCCCGGCCACACGGTCCAGACCGGGATCCCGGCCGTGGTGCCGAATACCGACGTCGATCCGATCTTCCGGCAGATCCTCGCCTCCGGCGTGGTCGGGTGCTCGGTCTACGTCCCGGTCTTCTGGGAAGGCCGGGTGATCGGCATGTTCAACACCGCCGCCCAGGCCCGCTACTTCTTCGACGAGCGCGACCTCGCCACCCAGGTCATCTTCGCGGCGGCCGCGGCCGCGACCTGGATGGCGAAAGGCGGCCCCGCCTACCTCGCTTCGCTCGCCGCCTCCCTGCCGCCCTGGACAGCACCATGACCGCGATCACGACCCTCTCGGGCTGCCTCGCGCTCCTCGGTCCCGAGGCCCGCGCGAGCGACGGCGCGGTCGACATCGAGATCCGGGGCGACCGGGTCGCAGAGATCCGGCCGCACGGCGCGAGCACGCCGTCGGGCGACGTCGTCGACATGCGCGGCCGGCTCGTCACCGCGGGCCTGATCAACGGCCACCACCACAGCCACGAGGGCTTCTACAAGGGCCGCAAGGACAACCTGCCGCTCGAGCTCTGGATGAACTATGTCCGGCCCCTGAAACCGATCGAATACACGCCCCGCGACGTCTATCTCCGGACCATGATCGGGGCGATCGAGGCCATCCGCAGCGGCACGACCACGATCTGCGACGACACCAATGTCAGCCCGCGCATCCGGCCGGATCACGTCGAGGCGATCTTCCAGGCCTACGAGGATCTCGGCATCCGGGCCTATGTCGGCATCACGCTGTTCGACAAGCCGTTCTTCCGGGCGGTGCCCTTCGTCGATGAGGAATTCCCGAAGCCGCTGCTCGAGGAGTTGGACCGGACGAAAATGTTCGGGGCGGACGAGCTGCTCGGCTTCGCGCGCGGCCTCGCCCGCGACCACCACTGGTCGACCAGCCGCGTCGCCACGATCGCGGCGCCCTCCGCGCCGCAGCGCTGCACGGAGCCGTTCCTCCTCGCCGTGCGGGCCATGGCCGACGAATACGACCTGCCCGTGATGATCCACGTGCAGGAGACCCGGATGCAGGTCGTCACCGGCCAGCTCTGGTACGGCTCGACCATGGTCGAGTATCTCGACCGCATCGGCTTCCTGAAGCCGATGACCGCTCTCATCCACGGCTGCTGGCTGAACCCGCGCGAGATCGAGATCCTGGCCCGGACCGGCGTCTCGGTGCAGCACAATCCGGGCTCGAACCTCAAGGTCGGCTCCGGCCTCGCGCCGATCCGGGCGCTGCTGGACGGCGGCGTCAACGTCTCGATGGGAACCGACGGCTGCGGCTCGATCGAGGGCACCGACATGCAGAACGCCCTCTATCTCGCGGCGCTGCTGCAGAAGCTGCGCGGCGACTACACGACGTGGGTCGGCGCGACGGAAGCCTTCGAGGCGGCCACGATGGGCGGCGCCCGGGCGCTGGGCCGGGCCGGCGAGCTCGGCGCCGTCGGGGCGGGCCGCAAGGCCGACCTCGTGGCCTACCGGCTCGACACGACGCCGTTCACGCCGCTGAACGATCCGCTCCAGCAGCTCGTCTACGCGGCCGGCCGCAGCGAGATCGACCTCGTCATGGTCGATGGCGCGGTCACGATGCGGGACGGCCGCCTCACCCGCGTGGACGAATCCGCGCTCCTCGCCGAGATCGCCGAGACGCATGCCCGGATCGAGCCCGAGCTCACGGCGTCGGAGGCCGATGTCGAGCGGCTCGTCGAGCCGTACACCCGCATCTGGCGGCGCTGCCAATGCATCGAGATCGCGTCCGACACCTACCCGGCCCGCTTCGACCGGTGACCTCGCGGTTGGTCATGGCGCAGGGCTTGCTCGACCGGCAGGCCGCTGAGGGGAGCGCCGGTACGAAGGCAAGGCAATCATGTGCGGCATCGTAGGATTGTTCATCAAGGATCGGACGCTGGATCCCCAGCTCGGATCGCTCCTGTCCGGCATGCTGGAATCGATGTGCGAGCGGGGGCCCGACAGCGCCGGCTTCGCGCTCTACGGCACGCCGGAGGAGGGCCGGAGCAAGCTCACGGTGCAATCTCCGGAGCCGGACCGGGACTTCGCCGGGCTCGGCGAAGATCTCGGCCGCGAACTCGGCGTGACGGTCGAGGTCGAGATCCGGGCGACTCATGCCGTTCTGACGCTTCCGAGCGACAGCCTGGAGCGGTTGCGGACTCACCTGCGGGAGAGCCGTCCGAACCTCCGCCAGATGGGCTCCGGCGAGGCGATCGAGATCTACAAGGAGGTCGGCTACCCGACCGAAGTGGCGCGACGCTTCGATCTCGCCGGCATGCGGGGCACGCACGGGATCGGCCATACCCGCATGGCGACGGAATCGGCCGTGACCACGATGGGCGCGCATCCCTACTCGACCGGGCCCGACCAATGCCTCGTGCATAACGGCTCGCTCTCGAACCACAACAACGTCCGCCGCGAGCTCTCGCGGGACGGCATGCGGTTCGAGACCGAGAACGACACCGAGGTGGCGGCCGCCTACCTGACGTGGCGCATGAACCAGGGGCTGGATCTCGGGGCGGCGCTCAGGACCAGCCTCGACGATCTCGACGGCTTCTACACCTTCGTGGTCGGGACCAGGACCGGGTTCGGGGTGCTGCGCGACCCCGTCGCCTGCAAGCCCGCCATCCTGGCCGAGAGCGACCGCTACGTCGCGTTCGGATCGGAATACCGGGCGATCGCAGGCCTTCCGGGCATCGAGACGGCGCGGGTCTGGGAGCCCGAACCGGCGACCGTCTATTTCTGGGAGCGCTGAGGATGCCGGTGGTCGACCTCGCCGCGACATCGGTGCGCGAGCTGAATCAGGCCCTGCACGGCTTGCGGGCGGGCAGCAACGAGACGAGCTGGGAGGTCCTCAATCCCCGCGGCGCCCACGCCGTGGCGGTGGGCATCGACGCGCCTGTCACGGTCGAGGTGCGGGGCAGCGTCGGCTATTATTGCGGCGGCATGAACAAGGACGCCGCGATCGTCGTCCACGGGTCCGCGGGGCCGGGCGTCGCCGAGAACATGATGTCGGGCGAGATTCGGGTCAAAGGCGACGCCAGCCAATATGCCGGCGCGACCGCGAAGGGTGGGCTGCTGGTCGTCGAGGGCAACGCCTCCTCGCGCTGCGGCATCTCGATGAAGGGCGTCGACATCGTCGTGCGGGGCAATGTCGGGCACATGTCGGCCTTCATGGCCCAGGCCGGCAATCTCGTGGTCTGCGGCGATGCCGGCGACGCGCTCGGCGACTCGATCTACGAGGCGCGGCTGTTCGTGCGGGGCGAGGTCAGCAGCCTCGGCGCCGATTGCATCGAGAAGGAGATGCGGCCCGAACACCTCGCCATCGTGCAGGATCTCCTGGGTCGCGCCGGCATCGCCGACGTGAAGGCGGAGGAGTTCCGGCGCTACGGCTCGGCCCGCAAGCTCTACCATTTCAGCGTCGACCACGCCGACAGCTACGGCTGAGACTCCTGCTCCGATCGCGCCTGAGACCCCGCCGCTTCGCTCGCGCCCCTTCCGATTGAGGGATCATGTCCTACCAGACCTCGCCGACCCTGCCGCGCAAGTCCGCAACGTTCGACGATTACACCCTCTCGGAGATCCGCCGCGCCGCGACGACCGGCATCTACGATATCCGCGGCGGCGGCGCGAAGCGGCGGCTGCCGCATTTCGACGACCTCCTCTTCCTCGGCGCCTCGATCTCGCGCTATCCGCTCGAAGGCTACCGCGAGCGCTGCGGTACCGATGTCGTGCTCGGCGCCCGCCATGCGAAGACGCCGATCACGCTCAAGATCCCGATCACGATCGCGGGGATGAGCTTCGGCTCCCTGTCCGCCAACGCCAAGGACGCGATCGGCCGGGGCGCGACCGCTGCCGGCACCTCGACCACCACCGGGGACGGGGGCATGTCGGCCGAGGAGCGCGGCCAGTCCCAGACCCTCGTCTACCAGTATCTGCCGTCGCGCTACGGCATGAATCCGGACGATCTCCGCAAGGCGGATGCGATCGAGATCGTGGTCGGGCAGGGCGCGAAGCCGGGCGGCGGCGGGATGCTGCTCGGCCAGAAGATCACCGATCGCGTGGCCGCCATGCGGACCCTGCCGAAAGGGATCGATCAGCGTTCCGCCTGCCGCCATCCGGACTGGACCGGGCCGGACGATCTCGAGATCAAGATCCTGGAACTGCGCGAGATCACCGATTGGGAGAAGCCGATCTACGTGAAGATCGGCGGCGCCCGTCCCTATTACGACGTCGCCCTGGCCGTGAAGGCGGGCGCCGACGTCGTCGTCGTCGACGGCATGCAGGGCGGCACCGCCGCGACCCAGGAGGTGTTCATCGAGAATGTCGGGATGCCGACCCTCGCCTGCATCCGACCGGCCGTGCAGGCCCTGCAGGATCTCGGCCTGCACCGGAAGGTCCAGCTGATCGTGTCGGGCGGCATCCGGAACGGCGCGGACGTCGCGAAGGCGCTCGCGCTCGGCGCCGACGCGGTCTCGATCGGCACCGCAGCGCTCGTGGCGCTCGGCGACAACGATCCGGCCTACGAGGCGGAATACCGGGCGCTCGGCACCACGGCCGGCGCCTATGACGACTGGCACGAGGGCCGCGACCCGGCCGGGATCACGACCCAGGATCCCGAATTGATGGCGCGGCTCGACCCCGTGCTCGCGGGACGGCGGCTCGCCAACTACCTGAAGGTGATGGCGCTCGAGGTGCAGACCATCGCGCGCGCCTGCGGCAAGAACCACGTCCACAATCTCGAGCCCGAGGACCTCTGCGCGCTCACGGTCGAGGCGGCCGCGATGGCGCGGGTGCCGCTCGCCGGCACGAGCTGGATCCCCGGCCAGGGTCCGGTCTGACGTCGGTGTCCGACAACCTCGCCGCGATCGCGAAGGAGCGGGGCATCCGCTATTTCCTGATCTCCTTCACCGACCTGTTCGGCGCGCAGCGGGCGAAGCTCGTTCCGGCCCAGGCGATCGCGGACATGCAGCGGGACGGCGCCGGTTTCGCCGGTTTCGCGACCTGGCTCGACCTCTCGCCGGCCGATCCCGATCTCTTCGCCCTGCCGGACCCGGCCTCGCTGTTCCAGCTGCCCTGGAAGCCGGAGGTGGCCTGGGTGGCGGCCGATTGCGTGATGGAGGGTGCGCCGGTCGAGCAGGCGCCGCGCGTGGTCCTGAAGCGCCTCGTGGCAGAGGCGGCCCGGCTGGGACTCCGCGTGAAGACCGGCGTCGAGCCCGAATTCTTCCTCGTCGCTCCGGACGGAACGGCGATCTCGGACCCGGCCGACGATGCCGCCAAGCCCTGCTACGACCAGCAGGCCCTGATGCGGCGCTACGACGTCATCGCCGAGATCTGCGACGCCATGCTCGCACTGGGCTGGCGGCCGTACCAGAACGACCACGAGGACGCGAACGGCCAATTCGAGATGAACTGGAACTTCGACGACGCGCTGGTCACGGCGGACCGGCACGCCTTCTTCAAGTTCATGGTCAAGTCGGTGGCGGAGAAGCACGGGCTCCGGGCGACCTTCATGCCGAAACCCTTCCCCGGCCTGACCGGCTCGGGATGCCACGCGCACATCTCGGTCTGGGACGAGGCCGGCACGACCAACGCCTTCCTCGATCCCGCAGACGAACTGGGCCTCTCGCCGGACGGCTATCACTTCCTCGGCGGCATCATGGCCCACGCCGAGGCATTGGCCGCGATCACCAACCCGACAGTGAACAGCTACAAACGCATCAACGCCCCCCGGACGACTTCCGGTGCGACCTGGGCGCCGAATTCCGTGACCTGGACCGGCAACAACCGGACCCACATGGTGCGGGTACCGGGACGGGGCCGGTTCGAGCTCCGATTGCCGGACGGCGCCGTCAATCCCTACCTCCTCCAAGCCGTCATCATCGCGGCCGGGCTCGACGGCCTCCGGACGAAGGCGGACCCGGGCCCGCGGCACGACATCGACATGTACCGGCTCGGCCACACGGTAACCGACGCGCCGCGCCTGCCGCTGAACCTGCTCGACGCCCTGCGCGCCTTCGACCGCGACGACAGCCTTAAATCGGCCCTCGGCGACTCGTTCTCGTCGGCCTACGTCACGCTGAAGATGCAGGAATGGACCGACTACACATCGCATTTCACCGCCTGGGAACGCGCTAACACCCTGGATATTTGAAGGGCCATATCCTTGCAGTGACCGCTTCGCCGAATTCCCGAGGTGATCGAGGCCCGCTCGGATCGGCAGCCCTCGTGGCACCTCTGCTCTCGGCGGCGAGCTCAGGCAGACGCCGGCCTGCTGATTTGGTCGCGAGTTCCCCCAAGCGCGTTCGCACGCGTCCTCCTGTCGGAGGTCGACAAACGGGCGGAGCTGATGAAGTTGTCGGGCGACGGTCGACGAGGCATCGGCGGGGCGACCGCGCGCAGGAACGAGAGCACCCGTTCGAGCGCCTGGTGGATGGCGAGGTTGTCTTCGGCCCGCGTCCGCACGGTCAGGGTCCGGCCGCCCGGTCGTCCTTCCCCTGCTACGCCAAGGCTGCGATCCATCGCGGCCCCTACAAGAACGGGCCGGGCGAGATCAACGTGCCGGTGTGGCCGGCGGCTGCGTGATCCATCCGGGCGATCATCGTCGGCGACGGGGATGGCGTGGTGACGTTCCCGCCGGAGAAGGCGGCCTTGCTCGCGCCGTCGAGGCTCATCTGGCGCGCGAAGAGCTGATCCTGACATCCATCGCCGAAGGCACCTAGACGGGTGCATACGGCGCCACGGTCAAGTGACCATCCGCGGAGACCGGCCATGAGCCAGAGGGACGAATTCCACAATCTCGACGACCTGGACGACGGCTTGTTCCGTGGGCTCGGCCGGCCCGACGACCCGCATCTTCTCTGGCGAGCAGGCCATGCTGTCCGTCGTGACCATCGCGCCGAACGGCCAGGGCAGCCTGTACCACCATCCCGAGGAGCAACGGGGTGTTCTCCTGGAGGGGTCGGCCATCCGCGTCCAGGGCGACGAGGGGATCGCCGTAACGAAGGGCGATTTCCGGCGCACGCCTGGCGGCGTTCCGCACACGATCCGGGCTGGCCCGGAAGGGGTGCACGTGCTTGACATCTTCAGCCCGCCACGGCCCGAATGCCGGAAACCCGGCAAGGGTTTCGCAGCCGGCTGACATCCCGATTCCACCCGAACTACCGGGCCCGTTCCATGGGCCTGGGACCTGATGGAGAGACCCCATGCGTCATCTGATTTCGGCGGTGGCGATCGCCCTGTCGCTCGCGCTGCCGGCCCACGCGCAGGAGCTCACGGGCACGCTGAAGAAGATCAAGGATACCGGCACGATCACGCTCGGCGTTCGCGACACCTCGCTGCCCTTCAGCTATATCGATGACAAGCAGAAGACGATCGGCTACTCGCTCGATATCTGCGCCAAGATCATCGACGAGATCAAGACCGAGCTGAAGCTCGACAAGCTCGAGGTGAAGGAGAACGTCGTCACCTCGTCAAACCGGATTCCCTTGATGGCGAACGGGACCATCGACCTGGAATGCGGCACGACGACCAACAACGTCGACCGGCAGAAGCAGGTCGCCTTCACCAACACGCATTTCCTCACGGCCAGCAAATTCGCGTCCAAGAAACCGGCCAGGATGGACAAGATCGACGACCTGAAGGGCAAATCGGTCGTGTCCGTGTCCGGGTCGGTCAACCTGGTCCAGCTCAATCGCATGAACACGCAGCGCTCGCTCGGCATCAACGTGCTCACCGCGAAGGACGTGGCCGAGGCCTTCCTGGTGCTCGAGACGGACCGGGCCCAGGCCTTCGTGATGGACGACATCCAGCTCGCCACCACGATCGCGACCTCGAAGGAGCCGTCGAACTACGCGATCAGCTCGGATGCCTTCTCGGACCCCGAGCCCCTGGCCATCATGCTCCGGCGCGGCGACGCGCCCTTCAAGGCGGTGGTCGATCGCGCCACGGCCAAGCTGTTTCGGAGCCCCGAGATCGAGACGATCTACGACCGCTGGTTCATGAAGCCCGTGCCGCCGCGCGGCCTCGTCATCAACGTGCCGATGCCCGCCTCCATGAAGAAGAGCTTCGCGAACCCGTCGGACAGCCCCGATCCGGCCTCCTACGCGCAGTAGGCGTCCGTGCAGTATAACTGGGACTGGAGCATCTTCTGGCAGCAATCGGCCGACGGCACAGGCACCTACCTGGACATGCTGGTCAGGGGCTTCGTCGTCACGCTGTATACGGCTTTTCTGGCCTGGATCCTGGCGCTCGGCTTCGGCTCCCTGATCGGCGTGCTGCGCACGCTGCCGGGCCGGGTGCCGTCGGTGATCTCGGCCGCCTGGATCGGGTATTTCCGGAACATCCCGCTCCTGGTGCATCTGTTCCTGCTCTACTTCGTGCTGCCGGAAGTGCTGCCATTCGGCTGGGGCACGTGGCTGAAGCAACTCCCGGCCTCGGTCCTGGTCACCGCCGTCGTCGGCATCGGCCTGTTCATGTCCGCCCGGGTGGCGGTCCAGGTCGAGGCCGGCATCCGGTCCCTGCCGCCAGGTCAGCGCGCGGCCGGCACGGCGCTCGGCCTCACGACATGGCAGACCTATCGCTACGTGCTCCTGCCGGTCGCATACCGGATCATGCTGCCCGCGCTGACGAGCGACATGATCAACACGATCAAGAACACGTCCGTCGCCCTGACGATCGGCCTCGTCGAGCTGACAGCGGCCGCGCGCGCCATGCAGGAGATGTCGTACCAGATCTTCGAGGCCTTCACGGTCGCGACGATCGTCTACGTCACCCTCAACCTCGTCGCGACCGCATTCGCGGCGGCGCTCGAGCGGCGGCTGCTCCTGCCGGGACAGCGCTGACGTGGCGAGCTTCGACGTCGGGGTCGTCTGGCGCGCGCTGCCCTACGTGCTTCTCGACGGGCTCAGCTTCACGCTGACGCTGACGCTCCTGTCGGCCTTGGGCGGGATCGTGCTCGGGATCGTGGTCGCGCTCATGCGCATCTCGGGCAGCCGCGTGCTCTCGGCGCTCGCCGCCGGCTACGTGAACCTGATCCGATCGCTGCCGCTCGTCCTCGTGATCTTCTGGTTCTACTTCCTCGTCCCATACATAGCGCAGTGGATCACCCGCAGCCCGTCGCCGGTCCAGGTCGGCGCCTTCTCCTCGGCGCTGATCACCTTCACGGCCTTCGAGGCGGCCTATTTCGCCGAGATCGTCCGGTCGGGCATCAACAGCGTCGGCCCCGGCCAGATGGGCGCCGGCCTCGCGATCGGCCTGCGCCGGTGGCAGGTCCTGGCCTACGTTATCCTGCCCCAGGCGCTGCGCGCGGTCCTGCCCGTGATGCTGACCCAGACGATCATCCTGTTCCAGGACACCTCGCTCGTCTACGTGCTCGGCCTGACGGACCTCCTCGGCGCCGCGAGCAAGATCGCGCAGCGCGACGGGCGGCTGGTCGAGATGTATCTCACCGCCGCCGTCATCTACTTCGCGATTTCGCTCGGCGCCTCCTACCTCGTCAGGCGGCTGCGTTTCGCCGGCGCCTCCGCCGCGCATTGAGGCCGCCCATGACCGAACCCGTCATCGAGATGCGCGGCGTCTCCAAATGGTACGGCGCCTTCCGCGTGCTCGGCGATTGCAGCCTCTCGGTGCAAAGGGGCGAGGTGATCGTGGTCTGCGGCCCGTCCGGATCCGGAAAGTCCACCCTGATCAAGTGCGTGAACGCGCTCGAACCCATCCAGGAGGGCAGCATCAGGGTGGCCGGGCAGGAGGTAAACGACCCGGCCACGAACCTGCCGAAGCTCCGCGCCCGCGTCGGCATGGTGTTCCAGCATTTCGAGCTCTTCCCCCACATGTCCGTGATCGACAATCTCTGCCTCGGGCAGGTCAAGGTGCTCGGACGCTCGCGGGACGAAGCCCGCGCGAAGGGCGCGAGCCTGCTCGAGCGCGTCGGCCTCTCCGCGCAGGCCGCCAAGCATCCGGGACAGCTTTCGGGCGGCCAGCAGCAGCGGGTCGCCATCGCCCGCGCGCTCGCCATGGATCCGGTCGTGATGCTCTTCGACGAGCCGACCTCCGCGCTCGATCCCGAGATGGTCAGCGAGGTCCTGGACGTGATGGTCGAGCTGGCCGAGGGCGGCATGACCATGCTCGTCGTCACCCACGAGATGGGCTTCGCCCGGAAGGTGGCCCACCGGGTGATCTTCATGGACGAGGGCGAGATCGTGGAAAACACGACGAAGACGGCCTTCTTCGAGGGCGCGCAATCCCCCCGCGCGCAGCAATTCCTGTCGAAGATCCTGTCCCACTAGGTCTCGGGATCCATACGAGACGGAGTTTCCCGAGAACGAAGCAGGTGCTCAGGATACGACCGAGCGGTGCCATGAGCGCCGACCGGCGACCGGTGGCGATCGTCCGACGCTGTCGAGGGCCGAGGCAGCTTTCGTCGAACGTCTGCACGAAACCGACGAGGCCCTGCGAAGGCCTTCCGTAGCTCACGATCGCGACGTCGAGGGCATGGCCGGCGGTGAGCCGCAACATCCTCCGCGCCGCATCATCGCCCTCGAGCGCCACGGCCCGTACGCTCCTTGCACAGCTCGTTCGGAAATCGGCCGAGAGTTCATGTTATCATGTTCTCAAGACAAGCGAGGGGAGGGCGGTGTGGCTGGCGTATTGACGGGACCGACTCCGCTCTACTTCCAGGTCCAGGAACAGGTTCGGAAGCGGATCGCGTCGGGGGAATTCGGTCCGGGGGCGTTGCTGCCCACGGAGACGCAGCTCTGCGACCAGTTCGGCGTGAGCCGGATCACGGTCAAGAAGGCTCTGGACGGCCTCATGGCCGATCGCCTGATCCGTCGTCGCCGAGGCGTCGGGACGTTCGTGGCGGACCATCCCGAGCCCGCCAAATCCGTCCACCTGACCGGCTGGATCGACGAGATGCTCGATCCCGTCAGGGAACCGTCCTACCGGCTTCTCGGCGCCGGGATCGAGCCGACGCCCATGGATGTGCGCGACGCCCTCCCGGCGGGGAATCAGGCCTTCTGCCTGGAATGGCTCTACCTGTCCGACGGAACCGTCTTCTCCTTCTCGAAGATCTACATGGCGCCCGAACTCGGTCTCGCCATACGGGACGAACTCGCGGAGCACGAACAGCCCTCGATTCGGATCATCGAGCGATTGCTCGGGGCGCGCCTGGAGAGGGCCGAACAGACGCTCGTTCCGGTTCTCCCTTCCCGGCAGGTCGCGTCGCATCTCGGCGTCCCGGAGGGACGACCGGTGCTCGAAGTCCTGCGCACCTATTTCGTGACGGGCAACGGCCCGGTCTCCGTGCTCAAGGCCTGGTACCACCCGGATCGGGTTCGCTACGCGATCGAACTCTTTCCACGGCCGCCGGAGACCGACACCTGACGCGGTCTTTCACCGGCCCCCGTTGGCCGTGAGCGTCGTGCCGGTCACGTAGCTGGCCTCGTCGGAGGCGAGGAACAGGGCAGCATTCGCGATCTCGCGCGGTTCGCCGAGCCGCCGCAGCGGCGTGATCCGCTGCGGGCTTTCGGGGATGGTCTCGTCGAGACGCGCGAAATAGGCCGCGTTGCGCGTCGTCCGAATGGCGCCCGCCGCGACGGCGTTGATGCAGACGCCATGCTCGCCCAGCTCATAGGCCATGTCGCGCACGAAGCCGTGCAGCCCGGCCTTGGCAGTCGAATAGGCCGCGGCGCCGGCATAGAGCGCGAGCCAGGGAGCACCCTCCCGCGCACCGGAGGACGTGCAGACGATGCGGCCATAACGCTGGGCAATCATGTGGGGCGCGGCGGCGCGCGTGCACAGGAAGGTCGCCCGCAGGTTCAGCGTCAGGATGCGGTCCCATTCCTCGGGCGCCATGTCCCAGATGCGCCCGCCCGTATTGCCGCCGACATTGTTGACCAGCACGTCGATGCGCCCGAACCCCTCCAATGCAGACGTGACCGCAGCGTTGGCAGCTTCCTCCCGGGTCATGTCGCCGACGGATTCGCGGATCTCGGCGCCCTCCGTCCTGAGGTGGTCTGCTACGTCGCGCAGCGCCTCCGCCTGGAGATCGGCGAGGACGAGGCGCGCGCCTTCTTCGGCGAACCGGAGCGCGATCGCCTCGCCGATGCCGTTCGCCGCGCCGGTCACCAGGGCGACCTTGCCGTCCAGTCGGCGCATCGGCGCCGCGAAGCTCACGCGCCGCCCCCGTTGATGTCGATCGTCTGGCCGGTGACGTAGGAGGATTCCGGCGCTGCCAGATAAGCCGCGAGCCCCGCGATGTCGCCGCCGTCGCCCGGGCGCCCGACCGGGATCTTGGCGATGTGCTGGCGCTGCCACTCTTCCGGCTGAGCCCGGAAGATCCGGGTGATCCGGGCCTCGGGATCAGGCAGGACGAGGCCCGGCGCGATGGCGTTGCAGGTGATCCCGTAGGGCCCAAGCTCACGTGAGAACTGGATCGTCATCGACACCATCGCGCCCTTCGCGACGACGTAGCCGAGGTGGCTCTTCATGGTCGGGAAGTCGATCGGTACGCCGCGCCTCGACCGGGACGACATGTTGATGATTCGCCCCCAGCCTGCCGCCTTCATGGCCGGCAGGAGCGTCCGGGAGAAGCGCAGGATCGAGGTCAGGTTCAGGTCGAGCACGCCCGCCCAGATCTCGTCGGTCGTCTCCTCGATCGTCGGGGCCAGCACCGAGCCCGAGCCGCCGGCATTGTTGACCAGGATGTCGACCCGGCCGAACTCCGCGAGGGCCGCATCGCAGGCGGCCGAGACCTCGTCCGGCTTCGTGACATCGCAGGTGAGCGGCAGGATGCGGCCCGGTCCAAGTGTGGCCAGGAGCGCTTCGGAGGGAGACGCGCGGTCGACCAAGACCACGTTGGCGCCCTCCTCCCGAAACCGGCGCACGATCGCGGCCCCTATCCCGTTCGCCCCGCCCGTCACGAGGCCCGTCTTGCCTGCGAGGCGCATGAATTCGATCCTGGTTGCCCGAGTGAGAGTGTGCTGCCGCTATGGCTCCACGCGCTGGATGTTCCAGGCGAGCGGGAGGCCGATATCGATCACGCCGCGGAGGTTCGAGCGGTAGACGCCGGGAGCGGCAACCTGCCCCATCAAGACGATGTTGACGTTGTCATGCAGCAGGACCTGCAGCTTGATTGCCAGCTCCTTGCGCTGCCCCTCATCCCGCTCGGCAAGATATTGCGCCATGACGGGAACCTGACGCTCGTCGCACCACCAACCGGGGTAGCCCTCGGCGCAGTTATACGCGAGCGCGGGGTTGATCAGCGGGTCCATCATGTCGAAGCCGGTCCAGACGATCGGCGTAACGCTCCAGCCGCCCTCGCCGGTCGGCACCTTCTTGGTGCGCAACTGGGCCACCGTGCTCCAGTCCGTCGTCCGCTCGTCGACGTTCAGGCCGAGCTGCTTCATATGCTCGATCGCGACGACGGTGATCGGATCGATGAGGACCGAATCCGACGAGTGCAGGACGACGACAGGCTCGTTCTTGTAGCCTGAGGCCTTCACGAGTTCCCTCGCCCTTGCCATGTCGGGCTTCTTGAAGCGCTCGGTGCCGGCATCGGTCTCGTATCGAGAGCCGCACATGTAGACGGACAGACAATCCGGATAGACCATCTCCGGCGCGTAGCCCAAGCTGTCGATCACCTCCTTCGGGTTGATCGCCACCTGGAGCGCTTGCCGAAGCTTGACGTTGTTGAACGGCGGCTGAAGATGGTTCAACGTCAGCAACGCCAGGATCGCGCCGCCGCCGCGGCCGCTCATGATGACGATGCGTTTGTCGTTCTTCAGCGGTGCGATGTAGTCGGGCGGAATACGCTCCATGTAGTCGATGTCACCCTTCACCAGGGCGTTCATCCGGGTCGTCAGGTCCGGCATGGACAGGAACTCGACCCTGTCGAAATGAACGACCTTGCCGCCGGAGAGGCCGTCGGCCGGTTCCGGCCGGGGCTTGTAGGTCATGTTCTTGCGGAACACGACGCGGTCGCCGGGCCGCCATTCCGCGCGGTTGAACGTGAACGGTCCCGATCCGACGATCTCGGTGATGATCGACGTCGACGGGGTCGCGGCGATGCGGGCCGGCATCATGAAGGGCACGAGCGCGGCCGTCTTGCCCAAGAGCTCGATCACGTGGCCGAACGGCCGGGCGAGGTGCAGGATGAACGTGCTGTCGTCGACGACCTGGAAGTCTCTGGTCGCGGCGACAAGCTGGCGTCCAACCCCGTCGCGCGAGCCCCACCGCTTGAGTGAGGCGATGCAGTCTTCGGACCTGACCGGCGCTCCGTCGCTCCAGACGAGACCCGGGCGGAGCTTGAACGTGTAGGTCAGCTGGTCGTCGCTGGCGTGCCAGGATTCCAGCATCTGCGGGTGCAGGTTGCCCTTGCTGTCGGCCGCGATCAGCGTGTCCCAGATCATGTAGCCGAAAGCCCGGGTAATCACGGACGGAGTTACGATCGGGTCAAGCACCTGAAGCTCAGTGTTGGCGACCATCCTTAGGACGGAGCCCTGTTGAGCCTGGGCGGACGCGTCCGGAACCGCCGCCAACCATCCTAAAAGCAGTGATGCGAACGCCGTTGCGCCGAGTCTCATCGAGCTTGCCTCATCGGTAGAAATCGGAGAGGATCGAAGTCTCATTATGACAACATGTCAACCTGGTCTGGATGGCATCAAAGCATGGCCGGGGATGGACCGTCTCACGAGGGGCACGAAGCATGAAGCCATTTCCCTTCATTACGGTCCGGGGTGAGCCTCTTGAGCGTGGGCGGCAGTACGGCGAGCAGGCGCGCGAGCGGATTTGCAAGGGGATCGGTCACTACAAGGCGCAGGTCGCCCGATATGCGCTGTCGTCCGACGACATCGCCAGCCTGACCCGCGACTATCTCCCGATCGTTGAGCGCTTCGAACCGGCCTTCGTCGAGGAGATGCGGGGCATCGCGGAGGGGTCGGGCACGACCTTCGAGGACATCCTGCTCCTGAACGCCCGAACCGAAATCCTAAAGCTTGCCGAGAAACCAGCGTTGCGGGAGTCGCTCACAGCCTCCCGCCAAGTTCCCGACGGCTGCACGGCCGTGATCGTCATGCCCGAGGCTACGGCGACCGGCAGGCTCATCCATGCCCAGAACTGGGACTGGAAGGCGGAATGCGCTGAGACCGGCGTTGTCCTTAAGGTCGAGCGGGAGGACGGCCCCGACCTTCTGACCTTCACGGAAGCCGGCGCGCTCGCGCGGACCGGCCTGAACGCGTCCGGGATGGCGATCACTGGAAACTACCTCGAATCCGACCGCGACTACCGCGAGGTCGGCGTTCCGCTCGCACTCATCCGGCGCAAAGCGCTCGAGAGCGACAATCTCGCCCTTGCAATGAGAACGATCTACGCGACGCGCAAGTCGGCCTCCAACAACATGATCGTCAGCCATGCCGGCGGGATCGCCATCAACTTCGAATGCGCGCCGGACGAGACCTTCCAGGTCCATCCTGAGAACGGCCTCCTCGTCCATGCCAATCACTGGGTGAGCCAGGCCGCGCTTGCCAAGCTCGTGGATCGCGGGGTCGCCAACATGCCGTCGACGCTCTTTCGAGACCTGCGGGCGCGCGATCTGCTTCGCCCGAAAGTCGGCCGGATCACGCCCGCGGATGTCCGTACTGCTCTGCTTGACGACTTCCAGACGCCATATTCGCTTTGCCAGCCCGAACGGCCCAACACGGCCGGCATCATCACCGCGACGGTCGCGATGATCATCATGGAGCCCGAACTCGGGACGATGCAGATCACGCCCCTGCCATCGCGCGGAACGGCGCCGTCGTACTACTCGCTTCGGGCGAACGAGATCAGGCTCGCAAGCTGATGGCCGGGCAGCATCCCGCGGTCACCAGCGATCGGCGAACTTTCGAGGGCGGCCGGTGGCGTCAGGGAAAGGCCGTGTGGCCGAACGGCGCCCGCTGCGTGGTCGCCATCACGGTCGATTTCGACGGCCGCTCCAACGAGGCCGGCAAGGGACTCGCGCCGCTCGGCATACACGCCGCCGGCCGCTACTCCGCCCGACGCGGCGTCCACCGTCACCTCCGCCTGCTTGAGCGTCAGGGCATACCCGCGACCTTCTTCGTGCCCGGCTACGACGCCCGCACCGCGCCCGAGGTGGTCCGCGACATCGTCCAGGCAGGCCATGAGATCGGCGCACACGGTTACAAGCACGAGGGGATGCTGCTGCCGAGCGACGAAGAGGAGCGCAGGCTGATCCTCTCGCACCAGATTCTCGGCGACCTCGTCGGAAGCGCACCGGTCGGGTGGCGTTCACCTTCGGGACAGAAGACCAGCACGACGCTGCGCGTGCTGCGCTCGCTCGGATACCTCTACGATTCGAGCGACAAGGATTTCGACATGCCCTACCTCCTGAATTTTTCAGATGGGCGTGATCCGATGGTCGAGATCCCGAACAACACGCTCAGCCTCAACGACACGCCCTGGTACAACGTGTCTATGACGCCTTCCTCTGAGGTCGAGGCGCAGTGGAAGGCCGAGTTCGACGAGATCCATGCCAACCGCGGCTTCTTTCTACTCACCTATCATCCCCGAGCGGGGTTCGGTTCCGGTACGCCCGCTCGGGCCGCGGCAATCTCAGGGCTGATCGACCACATCAAGCTGCACCGAGACGTCGCTTTCGTCACGCTCGCCCAGCTTTGCGACTGGGTCCGCGGCCGGCCCGAGGAGTATGAAGAGGTGACGGTCTGATGCCCGCCCTCCCACTCTCGTGTGTCCTGACGGTCAACGTTGAGGTCGAATCGCACGATGCCCTCGTCGCTGGCGGGGCTGGGCTATTCGGCCGATACTCCTACGGGCGCTACGGGGCCCGCGAGGGCGTGTGGCGATTGCTCGACACGTTCGCGGCCCTGCAGGTGCCGGCGACGTTCTTCGTCGACGCGGACGATGCCTTAAGTCACCCGCATATCATCGAGGCGATCCTTGCCGGTTCGCACGAGGTCGCCCAGCTCGGCCCGCCCGACCTCGAAGCGGAAACCGACCGGTCGCGGCTCCGGGATCGTCTAGCAACAAGCCGCGATGCGTTGGCCCGGATCGCAGGGCGTCCCGTAGCGGGATGGCGGGCCCCAGCAGGGATAATGACCGAACCGACTTTGCCGATCCTGGCCGAACTCGGGTTCCTGTACGACAGCAGCTTCCAGGACGACGATGCGCCTTATCTGTTCGGCGAGGAGGACGGTCCGACCCTGATGGAAGTGCCGACCTTCAAGTACCTGTCGGACATGGCTTTCTACACCGCCCGCCGTAACGACGAGACGGTCCGGACGGCGTGGGGAGAGGAGTTCGCCGCGATCTACGCAGAGGGGACCGGCTACGCGGCCCTGACCGTCAACGCGCGCGGGGACTTCGGCTCCGGACGCGCGCTCCGAACGCGTCTCGTCGGCGAATGGATCGGACGAGCGAAGCAGTATGCTGGCGTGACGATCACGCGCTGCGATCATCTCGCAGAGCAACGGCGGGCCTCCCTCCGGGCAGAGCCGTTTCCGAGGCTCGAGAGCTTCGCGCAGGACGCGGCCTAGCGCCCACGCCAGAAAAGGGCACCGAATTGACCGAAGCCGCTTTCGTGATCTCGTCCGATCTCAACCCGATGGCCGGAGCGGCGTTCAACGACCCTTACCCGGTCTACACGGAACTCCGCGCGATGGGCCCCGTGATTTGGCTGAACTCGCTCGGCGTCTGGGGCGTGTTCCGGGAACCCGTGGTGCGGCAGGTCGTGTCCGATTGGCAGAATTTCGGCAGCCGCGGCGGCGGTGGAGTTTCGAACTATCTCCGCGAGCCCCCTTGGCGTGAACCGAGCGTCGTCTTCGAGGTGGACCCCCCGGACCACACCCGCACGCGGGCGGTCTTCGCCCGGGTGCTGTCGCCGGGAGTGCTGGCGAAGCTGAAGGCCGGGATCGAGGCCGAGGCTGAACGGCTCGTCCGGGAGGTCGTGGACCAGGGCCGGTTCGACGCCGTGACCGACCTCGCCAAGCCCTTTCCGATGAAGGTCCTGCCCGACGCTCTCGGGCTGTCGCCGGAGAACCGCGAGAACCTCATCGTCTACAACGCCTTCGTCCGGAAGGGTCGAGCCCATCGCTGGCGCGAGACCTGGACGGAAGCGGACGAGGCGGAAGGCAACCGCATCCAGGCCTGGGTGGAGCAGAATTGCCGCCGCGAGGCCCTCTCGCCGGACGGGTTCGGCGCCCGCATGTATGCCGCCGCCGATGCCGGCGAGGTCACGCATGAGGAGGCCGCGAACCTGATCAGGTCCTTCCTGGCCGCCGGCATCGAGACGACGATGAACGGCATCGCTCACACGATCAACCTTCTGATCCAGCATCCCGACCAGTGGGCCATCGTCCGGGAGGACCCGACCAAGGTCCGGGCCGCCTTCGACGAGATGCTGCGCTACGATTCCGCCATCCAGATCATCGCCCGCAACACCGTTCGGGACGTGGTGTTCGAGGGCACACCCATGGCCGCGCAGGATAAGGTCATCGCCTTCATCGGCTCCGCCAACCGCGACCCGTCGCGCTGGCCCGATCCCGACCGTTTCGACATCACGCGGTCCACGACCGGGCACCTTGCGCTCGGGACCGGCATCCACGGCTGCGTTGGCCAGATGATGGCCCGGATGGAGGCGACAGCATTGCTCGGGGCCCTAGCACGGGCCGTCGAGACGATCGAGGCGGCCGGGCCGCCGGTCTGGCGCATG
Organism: uncultured Enterovirga sp.; assembly: GCF_964242715.1. Lineage (NCBI taxonomy): Bacteria > Pseudomonadati > Pseudomonadota > Alphaproteobacteria > Hyphomicrobiales > Methylobacteriaceae > Enterovirga > uncultured Enterovirga sp. Next base: position 20,266 of record NZ_CAXTAZ010000026.1, on the reverse strand, counting down.
TCGGGCGCCCGAGGGCTTGAACGCCTTCCCGTTACGGTCAAGCCGCGTCGGCCAGGATCGGTGGCTGCATGAACCCTGCCCTGTTCTTGCCCGCCAGGATTGGGCCTATCGAGGTCAAGAACCGCATCGCGGTCTCCCCGATGGTTCAGTATTCCGGGATCGGGGGTGTCGTGCAGCCCTGGCACCTTCAGCATCTCGCCAGTATGGCGGTCTCGGGACCGGGTCTTATCCTCATCGAGTCCACGGCCGTCGAGCCGAATGGCGCCGGCTCCGCGTCGGCCCTGGCCCTCACGTCGGACGCGCAGGAAGATGGGCTTCGCCGGCTGATCGAGTACGTCCGGTCGCTCGCCGATGTGCGGCTCGGCATCCAGCTCGGCCATTCTGGGCGCAAGGCTGAGGCGCGGACGTCATCCGTCCCCCGCGAGCCCGCCGGCCTCCTCGAAGAGGCAGAGCGGCCCGTCTACGCTCCGTCAGCCTTACCCTATGGGGCCGGCTGGGCGGTTCCGGTCGCGCTCGACGAACAAGGCCTCGACCGGATCCGACGGGCTTTCGTGCAAGCAACGCGGCGCGCGGCCCAGCTCGATCTCAACCTGATCGAGGTGCATGGCGCGCACGGCTACCTTCTGCACTCCTTCCTGTCTCCGATCTCAAACCGGCGAGAGGACGATTATGGCGGCTCTGCCACGAACCGCATCCGCTTCGTGGCCGAAATCATGGCAGCGATCCGGGACGCTTGGCCGGCCGACCGCGCTCTCGGCATTCGGCTAAATTCCCGTGACTGGCAGGATGGCGGGATCACGGTCGAGGACACGGTCGAGATCGCCCGGGCGCTGAAGGCCGCGGGAGCGGACTATGTTTGCATCTCGGCCGGCGCGATCTCCGACGAGGCCAGGATCGCGCCAAGTCCCGGCTATCTCGCGCCCGATTCAGGCCGGGTTCGGCAGGAGGCAGGCATCGCAACCCTCGTGACTGGGATGATTATCGATCCGGAGGTCGCGAACGACATCGTGGAGAAGGGACAGGCAGACATGGTCGCGATCGGGCGAGCCTTCCTGGACGACCCACGATGGGTCTGGCACGCCGCCGAGCGACTAGGGGTCGAGTTCGTCTATCCGAAGCAGTACGAGCGATCAAACCCCAAGACGTGGCCGGGCAGACGACTGCTCTGTTCTTCATGACGCCAGGGCATTGATCGACGCTCCGGCCTACCCGCAAGGCGGAGCGCGGTTTTGGGAGGTTCAGTCCCCTCCGGCGCGGCCGACGCCCGCACCACCCCCGAGGCGAGAGTCATCGGTCTGTCAGCCAGTGCCGGCGACGCCGTCCGAACCACCTCGCGAAGCCGCCAACCCTGTGCCGGGTAGCCAGGTCGGAGTCCCTTGGACGGACGACGATGCAGCCCGTCGACCCGAGCCTCACGTCGTCATACCGACCTCGGCCGGGCCTGGGCGGAGACGCTACCGGAACTTCTTCGAGCAGTTCGACGCGGCCGGGCGCCCGATCCCAATATGTCGGCTCCAACCCGGTCCAGCATCGCCACCTTATCTCGGCTTCACCGGCCTCTCGTAGCAGGTGGTCTTTTTAGTCTAGCAGAAGGAAGCCTGTCCGCGCGAGACGCGGCTCAAACCGAATGGCGGATCGAATTTCTTGCTGACACGAGCAGCGGTTGGGGAGCGGGGGGCGGGGTGCACGCTGACGAGCGAGGTTATTGTCCGGCGGGGATGCGGGCGATGACCTTGATCTCGAATTCGTATCCCCCGAGCCAGTTGACGCCAATGGCGGTCCAGTTCGGATAGGGCGCTTCCGGGAAGAGCTCGGCCTTGATGGCCATGACCGTCCCGAACTGGTTCTCGGGATCGGTATTGAAGGTCGTCACGTCGACGATGTCGTCGAAACCGCAGCCGCCCGCCTTCAGGGTCGCCTCGAGATTGGCGAAGGCCAGACGGGCCTGAGCCTCGAAGTCAGGCTCAGGGGTTCCGTCACTTCGGCTGCCTACCTGGCCGGAGACGAACAGGAGATCGCCGGACCGAATTGCGGCGGAATAGGTCTGCGAAGTGTAAAGGTCATGGCGACCAGCAGGGAAGACGGCGTCACGTTTGGCCATGGGAGGCGCTCCTGTTGGAGTGATGAGAAGCATGCATGCGCGCCTGCGGCGGCGTCACTGGGACTCGAACATGGTGTTGTCGTTCTCTGGCTCGGCGACTACGCGCTGGAGGACGTCCCAGTGCTCGACGATCTTGCCGGCCTCGAACCGGAAGATGTCCATCCCGGCCCAGTCGCTGTCGCCGGGCCATTCCTGATGGGTATGCAGGACGACATAATCATCTTCTCCAAGAGCGCGGACGATATGGACGCGCTTGCCCGGAAACTGCTCGGCCATCCTCTCGAAATAGGCCACGAAGCCCTCCTTGCCGTCCGGGACACTCGGGTTGTGCTGAACATATCCGTCGCCGACGTAGCGATTGATGGCCATGCGCGGATCGTCTTGATTGAACAATAGGTCGTAGAAGGCCTGGGCCGTCTGCTTGTTTGCCTCGACACTCATGACATTTCTCCAGTGGGTGACGGAAAACGCATAAGTGATGGACGAGAGCGTGAGTGTCAGGGCCGCCTGATCACACGGCTGCGGAGCCGAGCCAGTCGACCAGCTTCCCGACATCCCCCGCCCGGGCCGGATGTCGTGGGTGGACGACCCAGTAGGGATGGGCGTCGAGCACCGGCCCGAAGGGTTGAACCAGTGCGCCGCTCGCCAGGTCGTCGGCGGCCAGCACGACCGACAGGAGCGCTATCCCCTGACCCGCAATCGCGGCCTGGATGACGTGCCCTTCGTCACTGAATCGAATGCCCGCGCCGCCATCGACGTTGGTGATCCCGGCCTGCCGCAGCCAGGCCGGCCACGTCGGCGTCTCGTCCGTCAGGTGGGGCCACTCGAAGTGCAGCAGCGGGTAGCTTGCCAAATCTCTCTCGGATCGAACCGCGAGGCGAGGACTGCAAGCGGGTGCGACCCGGTCGACCACCAGCCTGTGAACGTCGAGGTCAGGGTAGGGACCGGGCCCGTATCGGACGGCGACGTCCACCCCGTCGCGCGCGAAATCCACCAGGCTGTCGGACGCGTGCAGACGCAGGTCGCGACCGGGATGCGCGGCGCGGAAGTCGGCAAGCCGCGGCACGAGCCACTTCGCCACGAAAGCGGTCGGCGCCGAGAGCGTGAGAAGGCCGGCCGAGGGCCGGCCGCGGATCCGGTCGATGGCGTCGGCGAAGGCGTCGAAGCCGTCGCGAAGCACGGGCAGCAGCACGGCCCCCTCGGCGGTGAGCCGGACCCGGCGCGTCTCGCGGTGGAAGAGGCGAAGCCCCAAGGTTTGTTCGAGGAGCCGGATCTGATGGCTGATGGCGGTCGCCGTGACACCCAGCTCATCTGCAGCACCGCGGAAACTCAGGCGGCGCGCGGCCGCCTCGAAGGCCCGCAGCGCCGCGAGCGGGGGAAGCGATCTCCGCATCGTCATGGCTGAATGTAGCTCATCCGTCCCGTGAGGAGAACGATTTTGTCATCCGCCACCCCGGCTGACACAAGGGCGCCTGCCAAGGACAGGAGGCCCGCTTGAAAGCGATGGTGTTGACGAGGTTTGGCGGGCCCGACAGCTTCGCGCTTCGGGACCTTCCCGACCCCCGACCGGGACCTCGGGAGGTCCGCGTGGCGGTGCATGCGACGTCGATCAACCCGCTCGACTGCCAGATCCGCCGCGGTGACTACGCCGACCAGTTCGAACTGCCGGCCATCATCGGGCACGACGTCTCCGGGGTCATCGACCAGATCGGATCCGACGTGACGGAGTTCAGCGTTGGGGATGAGGTCTATTACACGCCGCGGATCTTCGGCGGGCCGGGATCGTACGCGGAATACCACGTGGCGGCCGCCGACATCGTGGCGCGGAAGCCGGTCAACATCAGCCATGCCGAGGCCGCGAGCGTCAGCCTCGTTGGTGTGACCGTCTGGGAAGGGCTGGTCGAGCGTGCCCGATTGCAGGTGACCGAGACGGTCCTGATCCATGGCGGCGCCGGCGGCGTCGGGGTCATCGCCGTGCAGGTCGCCAAGGCCATCGGCGCGCAGGTCCTGGCGACGGCGCGAGGCAGCGACGCGGCGCTCGTCGAACAGCTGGGCGCCTCGGCCGTCATCGATTTCGAGCGCGAGGACTACGTGGACGCGGTCATGCGCCTCACCGCAGGCAAGGGCGTCGACGTCGTACTGGATACGATCGGGCGCGACACGCTCTCGCGGTCCCCACGCATCCTGCGCGAGGATGGGCGCGTGGTCACCCTGGTCGACACCGCGACGCCCCAGAACCTCATCGACGCCTGGGGCCGGAACGCGACCTACCACTTCGTCTTCTCTCGCCAGAACAGCAGCAAGCTCGACGCCCTCACGCGCCTCCTCGAGCGAGGCCTGGTGGTGCCGCAAGTCGCCTTGGAGTTTCCCCTCGACGACGTCGCACGCGCTCACGCGCGCTCGGAGGAGGGCCAGATCAAGGGCAAGATCGTACTTCGGGTCAGATCGTGACGCCGCCGGATCTCTGCGCCGCAGACGAGCAGGAACAAACTTTGAAACAACTCCTGCCCGTATCGAAGGTCGTAATGGGTCGGGAGCGGGGGACAAACCGGGGCGAGTTTGAATGTCCGCTTATGGGCAGCGCTCGACTGTCAGCTCTTGGGGCATACCGGCACGGTTTCGTCATCTGTTACAACGTGCCGCTCGACTGGTTCGCGGGTATCCTGGCGATGACCTTGATCTCGAAATCGAAGCCGGCAAGCCACGTAACGCCGACCGCCGTCCAGTTCGGATAGGGTGGTGCACCGATCTCCGCCATACGCACGGTCATGACCGTCTCGAACTGTGACTGTGGGTCGGTGTGGAAGGTGGTGACATCCACGACATCGTCGAAGGTGCATCCGGCCGCGGCCAGCACCCCTCGAAGGTTCGTGAAGGCAAGGCGGACCTGAGCTTCGAACACCGGCTCCGGCGTGCCGTCGTCACGACTGCCGACCTGACCGGAGACGAAGAGGAGGTCTCCACTGCGGATCGCGGCGGAGTAGCGATGCGCCTCGTAGAGCGCGTGGTGGCCCTCGGGCAGGATGGCTTCGCGCTTGTTGTGCATGTTCGTACCTCGATGGAGAACCAGCCTGGGCAGCTGCACGGCGTCGGGCGTATTGCCCAGCTTCTCTCGTGAGTGAAGGCGCAGGGGATAGAGGGCGCGGGCCTGCTCGACCGTCCAGAGCGTCCCTCCAAACCGTTTCTGGTCAGGCGAAGCTGAGCACCTGACCGAGTGGCCGGCGCGGCTTCTGCCGCCAGTTCTCCGGCGTGCCGTATCCGATCGAGAGAAGCATCGCGGGGATCTCGGTCTCGGCGAGGCCGAACTCGCGCGAGACCGCCTCGTGATCGAACCCGATCATCGGGCCGGCGCCGAGACCCATCGCGTGAGCGGAGAGGATCATCGTCATCGCGCCGAAGGTGGCGGTCCGGATCGCTTCGTCGCGCTGGCGCCAGGGCTGGTCCGCGTAGAGGCTGCCGGCCCCGGCGACCCAGCCGTCGACCATCGCGGCGGGCATGATCCCGGCCTCGACCGCGGGCGCGAGACGATCCGGCAGCGTCTTCTCGTTGGCCATCTGGCCGATCACGATGAAGGTCACGGGCGCCCCGGTGATCTTCGCCTGGTTCCAGGCGATCGACCGCAATCGCGCCTTCGCGGCGGGCGTGCGGACGGCGATGAAGCGCCAGTTCTGGAGGTTGAAGGAGGTGGGCGCCGTCGTCGCGAGACGGACGAGTTCGCTGATCTGCTCGTCGCCGAGGTCGCGCGCGGTGTCGAACAGGACCGTCGTGCGGCGTTCTTCGATCGCGGTGATGATGGGGTGGGTCATGGGTATCCTGTCCAGCACATGATGTCGGTGACGAGATCGTCGGCTTGGTGGCTGCGCGGGCGGCTACAGGATGCTCTCCACGACGCCGCCGTCGACCCGCAGGGCCGAACCGGTGGTGGCGGAGGCCTGGGGCGAGCTCACGTAGAGGATCATGCTGGCGACCTCGTCGACCGTCGCTGCACGGCGGAGGATCGAGGAACTCCGGTGGGCGGCAACGAAGTCCGCGGCCTTTTTCTCGAGGTCTCCGGCGTCTCCGCCCTCGCCCTGGAGCATGCGGGCGACCCCATCCGACAGGGTCGGTCCCGGCAGCACCGTGTTGACCGTAACGCCCGTTCCGGCGAGGCGCTTTGCCAGGCCGCGCGAGACCGCGAGCTGCCCCGTCTTGGTGAAGCCGTAATGGATCATGTCGGCCGGAATGTTGATCGCCGATTCCGACGAGATGAACACGACGCGGCCCCAGCCGCGCTCGACCATTCCGGGCGCATAGGCCCTGGCCAGGCGGACGCCCGACATCACGTTGGTCTGGAAGAACCGTTCCCATTCCCCGTCCGGGGTGTCGAAGAAGTCCTGCGGCGCGTAGATGCCCAGGTTGTTGACGACGATGTCGAAGGCGGGATGCTCCGCGACGAGGCGCGCGCACCCATCGGCGAGCCGAGATCTCCCGCGAAGCCGTCGACATGCGAGGATGTCACGGAAAGCCGCGTCACGGCGTCCTCGACGCTGCCACTGCTTCGCCCGTTGATCACGACCTTCGCCCCTGCGGCCAGGAAGCCTCGGGCGGCTGCGAAGCCGATGCCGGCGGTGGATCCGCTGATGAAGACGCGGCGGCCGGAGAAGTCGATCTGCATGACGAGCACCTCGGTTGATAAACCGAGATTTAGATGGTCAGGGCAGCGGAGATTATTTGGGCCCTGGCGAAATGACTTTCCGAGAAAGTCGAACGGTGCTGCGTCGGCGCCAAGTCTTCTGCCGATCTATGCCGGGACTGGCAGCACGTCGCCGCTAGCGCAGCCGCTCCGCGAGAAAGTTGACCAGCGCGGCGCTGCGGCGGCTCGGAGGCCCCGGGGTCACCGCATAGAGATCGACCTGCCCGGCGACATACTCGTCGAGGGCCGTCTCCAGGGTCCCGGCTTCGAGGTCGGCGCGGATCTCCCAAAGGTTCTTGATGACGACGCCGCGTCCGGCGAGGGCCCATTCGCGCATCAGGTCACCGTCGCTGGCCTGACGGTCGCCCCTGACCTTGACGGTGAAAGGCTTGTCGTCGGCGCGAAACGGCCAGGCGGTCAGCGGTGCTCCGGGACGCGCCAGGATGACGCAGTTGTGGTGGGCCAGATCCTCCGGCCTTTTCGGCTTTCCGTGGCGCGCCCAATAGCCGGGAGAGGCGCAGACGAGGCGCGGTCCTCTGATGAGAAGCCGCGCGCGCAGGGTCGAGTCGGGAAGAGGCCCGTTCCGCAGTGCCAGGTCGATGCGCTCCTCGACCAGATCCAGGGTGGCGTCGCTGAGCAGCAGGGTCACGTGGATGCCGGGCTGGTCGTCCTGGAAGGCGTCGAGCAGCGGGCGCAGGAAGCGGCGGCCAAAGTCGTTCGTGACGCTGACGCGGATGGGGCCGGTGAGCGGGCCATCCTCGCGAAGACCCGTCACGGCGGCATCCCAATCGGACACGATGCGGCGCGCATCCTCAAGCAGCCGCTCGCCTTCATGCGTGAAGACCAGCTTGCGGGTGGACCGGATGATGAAGCGCGCTCCGAGCTCCTGTTCGAGCTGGCTGACGGCGAGCGCGACGGTCGAAGTGGCGATCACACGCTGGCGCGCGACCTTCGAGAAGCTGCCGGCATCCGCGACGTCCAGATACAGGCGTAGCGCGTCGATCCGGTCCATCCTGCGGCTTTCTCGAAGACTGCTTCGTCGCCGACCCTGATTATCAGGCCTGCAGACCGGAGCTTATCGTCTTTTGCGACCTGAGGGGCCGGCATCCGGCTGCAGGTTCCACGGGCAAAGCGAGGAGCCGAGCATGGGCCACCAGGACAGCGCGAATCCGACACGACGGGCCATCCTGCGATCGACGCTCGCAGCGGCTGCGCTGGGCCCGATCTTACCCCGATGGGCCGCGGCGGCCGGCAAGCCGGTCAGCGAGTACCGCGTTGCCTGGAATGCTGAGGCGCTGGGCAGGTTGCGCGAGCAGATCCAGGCCTTTCGCTTTCCCCGCTCCATCCAGGGCTCCGGCTGGCGCTACGGCGTCGACCCGGATTACCTCCGGGCGCTCGTCGCCTATTGGGGCAACGGTTTCGACATGGAGGGCGCCGCGGGCGTCCTGAACCGTTTTCCCCAATACACGACTCGCGTCGACGATCTCGACATCCATTTCATCCGTGTGGTCGGCGAAGGCGGTCCGGGCAAGGCGCGGCGCCCGCTGCTTCTCACACATGGATGGCCCGGCTCGACCTTCGAATTCTGGGACACGATCGCGCCTCTCGCCTTCCCGTCGGCGTCGGGCGCGGCAGGCGAGGTCGCCTTCGACCTGATCATTCCATCGCTCCCGGGCTGCGGTCCGTCGGGAAAGCCCGGCCGCCCGATCGGCGCACGCACGACCGCCCGGCTCTGGGACAAGCTGATGCGGGAAAATCTCGGCTATTCGACTATTATGCGGCGGGGGGGCGACTGGGGTGCCGGCGTGACCGGCTGGCTCGCGATCGACCGTCCGGATGCCGTGAAGGCCATCCACCTCAACCTGATGATCGTGGCGCCGGAAATCCTTCCCAGGACGGAGGCCGAACGCGCCTTTCTTCGGGATGCCGAGGTTCATGAGCGGCGTTGGGGCGCTTATTACCACCTGCAGGCAACCGAGCCTCAGTCCCTGGCCTACGCGATGATCGACGATCCGGTCGCGCAGGCAGCCTGGCTGATCCAGAGATTCTATCATTGGAGCGATCGGCGTACGCGCGCCTTTGACCAGATCTTCTCGATGGACCGCCTGCTCACGAACGTCATGATCTACGTCATGAACGACGCCTTCCAGACATCGACCTGGTTCTACACCGGCAGTCAGGAAGAGCGGGTCAAGCACATGCCGGACGGCATCCGCGTCGAAGTCCCGACCGGGTTCGCCTCCTATCCCGGCGACGGCCGGTCGCCCGCGCCGCCCCGCAGCATCGTGGAGCAAGGCCACAATCTGCGGCATTGGGCCGAGATGCCGAGCGGTGGCCATTTCGCCGCGATGGAGGTGCCGGATCTCTATGTCCGCAACCTGCGCGATTGGGCGGGGTCGCTCGACCTGTAAGCCCTCGCGCGGGCGCTCGAGTTTCCGCCCAGTCCGTGGTGACATTCTGTTCCGGCTACCCTTCTGCCTTCAGGCCATTCAGCATCGAGGTTCCGGAAAACGAGGCGAAGCGGCCATAACTTGCCTGGCAAACGGATGTCCGGTTCCGGGCAGACACATCGAGTCCGCAGTTGGCGCATGTCGGCTCCTGCGCTCTCAGGCCCCGAACTCGCACACTGGCATGTCCGACATGCCGCACGTGGTGTCCGAACCCGGCGGCGGATCAGATGAACCAGAGACTTCCTCCGGCGCGTGCGCCCAGCGATTAGCGCCCCCAACACGGCCGCCGGCAAGGGGGCTTCGGGTCTGTACTTCTAGCGCAAGGCGGTGCCGCGTATCCCTCAGCTGAGCTGGTTCGCGCTGGCCATCGCTGGTCGCTGGGATTTCGTCCGTGGGGTCCTGAGCGCCCCGGCCAGGGCTAGCACTTGGCCCGGGTGGACAAACTCGGCACAGGAACGAATGATCCGGCATTGACCGCGGACAACGCGGCGTGGAGGAAGCGCGATGACCAAACGCATGACCGGCACGGCCCTGTCTCGCCGCGGCCTGATCCTGGCCGGGACGTTGTCGCTAGCAACGCCTGCTTTGATCGGAAAGGCCCGAGCCCAATCACCCCGAAAGGTCGCAATGACGTCGGGTGGCTTCGAAACTGCTGCTGACGTGGCAAAAGCCGAGGCAGAGGGCGAAATCCTCTTCTACACCCACGACAGTGATCCAGCTGCCGCGGCCTTGATGAGCGCTTTCTCCAACGACTTCCCGAAGATCAAGGCGAACTACCTGCGCGCCCAGACAGGAGCGCTGTACAGCAAGATCCTGGCGGAGCGCTCCGCGAATCGCTTCTCCGCCGACGTCATCCAGTTTTCCGAGATTCCGACGGCGATGGATTTCCGCAAGCGAAGTGGCTTCGAAGTCTACGAGTCACCCCAAGGGAGGGCGTATCCGGCTGCCGCTCTGGACGATCCGCCGAACCACTTTTTCCATTCCGGCGTCATCTTCATGGGAATTGCCTATAACACTGACCGCGTGCCAGAGGCCGAGGCGCCAAAGACCTGGAAAGATTTGCTCGATCCGAAGTGGCGGGGCACGATCACGACGAAGCAGGCGAGCAGCGGTTCCCAATTCGTCCAATGGTACGAGCTCAGGCGCCTGTACGGCGACGCCTTCTGGAAGGAGTTCGCCAAACAGCGGCCGAAGGGCTTCGACTCGCGCGCCCAGCTTTTCGACCGGCTCGCGAAAGGCGACGACAAGATCTGCGGGATGGCGGAGTGGGCAGGTTACCAGCTGGTCAAGGAAAAGGGCGCCCCGGTAAAGTTCGTGGCGCCAGCGGACGGTCTGCCAACGGCGACCCTCGCCACGGGCGTCGTGAACAAGGCGCCGCATCCGGAGGCGGCTCGCCTGTTCCTCGATTGGCTCATGTCGCCCCGCGGGCAGCAGGTCTATCAGACAAACCCGTTCTACTATTATCCGTCGCTCCGCGCGGACGCCGCGCCGATGCCTGGCGGCTTTAAGCTCAGCGACTACAAGCTCCTGTTCCCCGACATTGAGAAGCTCGCCGCCTCGCACCCGACCTTCATCAAGGATTGGAACGGCATGATGGGCCTGTGAGGCGCCGCTCGTGGCCAGCGCGGCTCTGGCCGAGGAAGAAGGCAAGCGACGCACGCCCACGCAGCTGATCGTGGGCGTGGCGGTCGGGGTCGTCGCCGCAGTCCTTGTCCTCTACCCGATCTTCTTTCTCCTCCAGGCATCGCTCGATGTCGGCGAGCCCAACGTGCGGCCGCCGACCGCCTACGGGCTCGACAATTACGCGCTGCTCCCGAGCTACTGGGAGATCATGTTGAACACGCTGATCGTGGCTTTCGCGGCAACGATCATGGCGCTGGTATTCGGGTTCCTGAGCGCCTGGATTCTCACACGCACGAACGTGCCGTTCCGGCGCACGCTCGTGCAGCTCATGGCCGTGCCCTATTACGTCACGCCGCTCCTCGGCGCGCTCGCCTGGAGCCTGCTTGGCGCACCCGAGAGCGGATTCATCAACCAGGTCTGGCGGGCCGCAGGCGGGACGGGCGCGCTGATCGACGTGACCGGCCCGATCGGCATCGCCTGGGTGATGGCGCTGTTCGAGGGCTCCGTCGCCTTCGTCATGATCAGCGCCGTCATGCAGTCGATGGACCCGGCGCTCGAGGAGGCGAGCCAAGTGATCGGGGCGAGTCGCTGGCACACGATGATGAAGGTGACACTGCCCCTCGTCGCGCCGGGCGTTCTGGGCGCTGCGATCTACGTCTTCGCCGAGATGCTGGGCTCGTTCTCGGCCGCGCTCGTTCTCGGCTCGCCGAACCGCTTCTACGTCATCACGACGGCCATGTATCAGCTGGTCGGCCAATATCCCCCGCGCCTGCCGCTCGCGGCCGCCATGGGTGTCTCCCTCTTCGCGGTGATGTTCGCCATGATCTGGCTTTACCGGCGCATCACCGCCGGCAAAAGCTACGTGACGGTCGGCGGCAAGGCCTTCCGCCCGAGGCTCATGGACGTCGGCCGGCTGCGCTGGCTCTTCTTTGCAATCTGCGTCCTCTATCTGGTCCTCGCGGTCGGGCTGCCCTTCTTCGTCCTGATCTTCGCCTCGGTGCAGCGCCTCGCCACGGCCTTCCCGAGCCTCGACAATTTTACGCTCGAACACTACCGCACCGCCTTCTCGCTGAACGCGGTTCGCCAGGCGCTCTGGAACAGCCTGTTCCTCGGTGTCATGACCGCCACGATCGGCATCGTCGTCACAGGGCTGCTGGCCTGGCTGATCCAGCGCTCCAAGATCCCCGGGCGCGGAACCCTCGAATACATCGTGATGTTCCCGCAAGCCGTGCCGCGCCTTGTTTTCGCGTTCGGCATGATGTGGGCTTGGCTCGTCTTTCCGATCCCGATTTATGGCACGATCTGGGTCCTGCTCATCGCGTATCTGACCGTCTTCCTGCCGCTGGGCGTCCGGGCGATCTCGGGCGTGCTGGTGCAGCTCGACAGGAGCCTGGAGGAATGCGGCGAGATGTGCGGCGCCTCGTGGGGCTATCGCATGCGCACCATCACGATGCCCCTGCTGCGGCCGGGGCTCCTGGCCGCCTGGCTCCTGATCTTCATCTCGAGCGTGCGCGAACTCGGGGCCTCGATCCTGCTCATAGGCCCCGACAGTAAGGTGCTGACGCCCGCCATCGTCGAGGCCTTTTTCACCACCTCGAGCGAACTGACGGCCGCGATGGCGCTGATCCAGACGGTGCTCGTCGGTCTCGCCATGCTGGTCCTCTTTCCGCTGGTCGGGCGATTGTCCCGGCACGGAGGCGCAACGCCATGACGCCGACGCCGCATATCCAGGTAGAGGATCTCGTCGTCCGCTACGGCGACGTCACGGCGGTCGGGCCCGTCAGCTTCTCGATCGAGCCGGGCCGCCAGCTCACGCTGCTCGGCCCATCGGGCTGCGGCAAGACCACCTCGCTGCGCGCCGTGGCGGGCCTCGAGAAGCCGAGCCAGGGCCGCATCACGATTGGCGGCCGAACCTTCTACGACCACGCCGCCCGCATCCACGTGCCGGCCGAGGAACGCGGGCTGTCGATGGTGTTCCAGTCCTACGCGATCTGGCCGCATATGACGGTGTTTGAGAACGTCGCCTACGGCCTGCGGGTGCGAAAGAAGAGCGCGGCCGAGATCAAGGAGAGGGTGGCCCAGGCGCTCGACCTCGTGCAGATGGGTCCCTACGCCCAGCGCCAGGCGTCGCAGCTCTCCGGCGGCCAGCAGCAGCGCGTGGCTCTGGCCCGCGCCTGTGCTTTCTCGCCGTCGGTTCTCCTTTTCGACGAGCCGCTCTCCAACCTCGATGCCAAGCTGCGCGGCGACATGCGGATCGAGCTGCGCGAGCTGCAGCACCGGCTCGGCGTGACCTCGCTCTACGTGACGCATGATCTCGAGGAGGCGCTCGCGATGTCGGACCGCATCGTCGTGATGCGCGGCGGACACATCGAGCAGACCGGCACGCCGGAAGACATCTACAACCGCCCCCGGACGGAGTTCGTGGCCGATTTCGTCGGCTCGGCCAACTTGATCCGGGGCCGGCTGCGGCCCGATCTCGCCAGCGGCGACACGATTGCGATCGAGACCGCGAGCGGTCATGTCGTGCATGGCACCTCGCTTGGCCGCGCGCCCGGCCCGAACCCGACCTTTGCGATCCGTACGGTCCACCTCGACCTTCGCGATTGCGGAGACGCGAACGCTCGCAATCTCTGGCCGGTCACTGTGAAGCGCTCGGTCTTCCTCGGCGACTTGAACCAGATCCATGTCGACTGGGGCGGACGCGACATCGTCCTGCGGCAGACGGCTCGTCAGACGTGGCGCGAAGGGCGGCAGGCCCATCTCCACGCGGCGCCGGAGAACTGCACCCTGCTCGAAGGTGCCGGTTAGCGACGGCGACTTGCGCCGCTCAGGGAGCACCTCCTACCCTGATCCATCCGTGCTTCACCGAAAGTTGCCGCCGCGAACGTCCGGTCTCGGGCAAGCACCTGATATTTGGTTTTAGCGCGAGGCGGAACGCTGCCGGTGCGAGCCTGGGTTTCAACGCTGGCCCGATCGAGGCGGCATTTTCGATGAGCCACCGTCATGTTCGGGTCTCCACCAAGGCCCTATCCCGGCCCGCTCAGGCACTCGGACGACCGCCGTTCAGGCTGCGGAGCAGAAACGAGACCATGTCCTCGAGCGCCGGGCCCGGCTCCTCGGCGCACTGGACGATCAAGCCCGGGTGGCAAAAACGGACCATGGCCGCGTGGACACATCGCGCCGCGACCGGCGCATCATCGACCTGGAACTCCCCCGATCGCGCTCCCTCGTCCACCAGCCGGCAGAGCATCTCGTCCACACAGGCGATGTGCCGGTGCACGACCTGCCAGCTCTCGGCCATCGCCACCTCGACCATCTCGTGCATGCGCCGCTCGGTCGTGAAGCGCTCCGTGCTGAGGCGGTTGAGGGCGCGCAGGAACTCGGCCAGCCGGTCTGTCGCCGAGACACCCGGCCGCAACGCGATAGCCGACAGTTCCGCCTCGAGCTCGAACATGATGCGGTCGGCGACGGCCTCGTTGATGGCCTTCTTCGACTCGAAGAAGCGGTAGACGTTCGCCGGGCTCATCCGGAGGGTTTTCGCGATGTCGGCCACCGTCGTCTTGCGATAGCCGATCTCACGGAACAGCTTCTCGGCGATGCGCAGAATGGCGCACCGCGTGCCGGACAATTCCGCGTTCTGGGTCGGTCGTTCCGTGATCTGCGACGACATCGTGCTTCGCGGTCTAGCTTATTCCGCCGCGAGGGCGAAGGGTTTGAAGGTCTCCGGGGCAGCCTCCGGTACGGCGCCGCCCCGCTCGTCCAGGCGCTTGCGGAACCATAATCCGTACAAGGCCGGCAGGAATAGCAGCGTCAAGAACGTGGCGACGAACAGCCCGCCCATGATGGTGACCGCCATCGGTCCCCAGAAGGCGCTTCGTGAGAGCGGGATCATGGCCAGGATGGCGGCGAGCGCGGTGAGGACGACGGGCCGCGCCCGTCGCACCGTCGCGTCCACGATCGCGTCCCGGCGGGCGTGGCCAGCCGCGACGTCTGTCTCGATCTGGTCGACCAGGATGACGGCGTTCCGCATGATCATCCCGGCCAGCGCGATCAGACCGAGGAGCGCCACGAAGCCGAAGGGCATCGAGGCCGCGTTCAGGGCGAGCGATGCCCCGACCAGCCCCAGCGGCGCCGTCAGAAAGACGAGCAGCAGACGCGAGAAGTTCTGGAGCTGAATCATGAGGATTGTCAGCATCACGCCGAACATGATCGGAAAGAGCGAGAAGAGGGACGTGTTCGCCTTGGCTGATTCCTCGACCGCGCCGCCGATCTCGAGACGGTAGCCGGGCGCGAGCGAGTCGCGCACGCCTTGCAGGGTTGGCCAGATCGCGTTGGTGACGTCCGGCGGCTGCACGCCGTCGACGACGTCCCCCCGCACCGTGATCGCCATGTCCCGGTTGCGCCGCCACAGGATCGGCTCCTCGTGGGCGAATTCCAGGCGCGCGACCTGGGAGACCGGCACCGGCACGCCGCTCCGCGAGACGATCGTGAGGTCGCCGATATGACCGAGGTCGAGCCGCTCGGAGGCGGTCGCCCGGGCGACGATGCCGACCTTCTCGGTCCCGTCGCGCAGCGTCGTGACCGTGACGCCGGAAATCAGCGTCTGCAGGGTCTGGGCGACATCCTGGACGTTCAGGCCCAGCGCCCGCGCCCGCTCCTGGTCGACGACGAGCCGGACGCTCGGACTCATCTCGTTCCAGTCGAGGTTGACGTCGAGCATCTTGTCGTTCGCCCGGACGAGGTCCCGGACCCGGTAGGCGATTTCGCGCACCTGCAAGGGATCAGGGCCGACGACGCGGAACTGCACTGGGAAACCGACCGGCGGGCCGAAATTGAAGCGGTCCACCCGGATGCGGGCCTGGGACAGCCTGCCGTCCGCGACGGATTTCTCGAGCCGGGTCTTGAGGCGTTCCCGCGCCTCGACGTCACGGGCGACGATCACGATCTCGGCGAAGGCCTGGTTCGGAAGCTGCGGATTGAGCCCGAGCCAGAAGCGCGGGCTGCCCTGGCCGACATAGGCCGTGAAGGTGGACACGTCGGTATCGTCGCGTCCGATCAATCCCTCCGCCTCCTTCACGGCTGGGAGCGTGGCGCCGATCGCGGTGCCTTCCGGCATGCGGATCTGGAGGAACAATTCGGGTCTCTCCGACAGCGGAAAGAATTGCTGCTGGACATGTCCGAACCCGACCACCGCGCCGGCGAAGATCGCGACCGTCGCCGCGACCGTTGTGACGCGCCAGCGCAAGCAGGCCGAGACGGCCCGGCGCAGCGCACGGTACATCCGGGTTTGGTAGATAGCGTCGGGGTCACCGTGGTGGCCGACCTTGTCCTTCGGCAGCAGGAGCACGCCGAGATAGGGCGTGAACACGACGGCCACGATCCAGGACGCGATCAGCGCGATCGCCACGACCCAGAAGATCCCGCCGGCATATTCACCGACCGACGAGGCCGCGAAGCCGACCGGAAGGAAGCCCGCGATGGTGACCAGGGTGCCGGTCAGCATGGGAAAGGCCGTGGAGGTCCAGGCGAAGGATGCGGCCGACACCCTGTCCAGGCCCTGCTCCATCTTCACGACCATGATCTCGACCGCGATGATGGCGTCGTCGACCAGGAGACCGAGCGCGATGATGAGCGCGCCGAGCGTGATCCGGTGCAGGTCGATGCCGAGCATGAGCATGACCGCGAAGGTCAGGGCGAGGACGAGCGGAACCGAGAGCGCGACGACGATGCCGGTCCGCCAGCCGAGCGACAGAAAGCTCACGGCCAGCACGATCGCGAGCGCCTCGACGAAGGAATGCTCGAATTCGGAGAGGGCCCCCTCGACCACCTTCGGCTGATCGGCCACCTGGTCCAAGTCGAAGCCTTGCGGGACGGAGGCCATGAAGGCCGAGACGGCCTCGGCCACGCTCGTCCCGAAGCTCTGGATATTCGCGCCCTTGGTCATCACGACGCCGATCCCGAGCGCCGGCTCGCCGCGCTGGCGGACGAGGCCGTCCGGAGGGTCAATGAAGCCGCGGGTGACGGTCGCGATGTCGCCCAGCCGAAACGTCCGGCCGCCCGCCTCGACCGGCGCCTCCTCCACCGCCCGCACGCCGTCCAGGGCTCCGGTCACGCGGAGCGGCACGCGCTGCGCGCCGGTCTCGATGGTCCCAGCCGCCGCGACGACATTCTGGCGGGCGAGGGTGTCGAACAGGGTCTGGGGCGTGATCCCGAGCGTGGCAAGCTTCGCGTGGGTGAACTCGACGAAAATCCGCTCGTCCTGAACGCCGTAGAGATTCACCTTGGCTACGGACTCGACCTTCAGGAGCCTCTGGCGAAGCCCCTCGGCGACCCGCTTCAGGGCCGCGTAATCGGCGCCGGAACCGGTCAGCATGTAGAGGTTGGAATCGACGTCGCCGTACTCGTCGTTGACGGCCGTCGTCGAGCCGGTCGGCAACTCGCCCCGGATATCGTCGAGCTTCTTGCGGATCTGGTAGAAGAGGGCCGGCAATTCACGCGGGGGCGTGTTGTCCCGGAACGCGACCTGCATCGCTGTGAAGGACGGCTTCGTGTAGGTCGTGACCTTGTCGAACCAGGCGAGTTCCTGGAGCTTCTTCTCGATCCGGTCGGAGACCTGATCCTGCATCTCCCGAGCGGTCGCGCCAGGCCAGACGGCCGTGACGATCGCGACCTTGATCGCAAAGTTCGGATCCTCGGCACGGCCGAGCCGGAGAAAGGACAGCGTTCCGGCCACGCTGATCGCCAGGATCAGGAACAGAACCAGCGCGCGATGGCGAACGGCCCATTCGGAAAGGTTGAACGACGGCACGGCCACTCTCCCGCGGTCAGAACTGAAGAGCCTCGATCACCCGGACGATCTGTCCCGGATCGAGCTTCGACACGCCGAGCGCTACGACCCGGTCCCCATCTTCGACCCCGCTCCCGATCAGAACCTCGACCGCCTCATAGGCTGCAACGTCGACCGGCTTGAGGGTGGGTCGCCCCTCCGTGCCGACCGTCCACACGGCCGGGCCCGTTCCCTGGTTGAACAGGGCCGAAAGCGGAAGCCGGGCGACGCGCTCGCGATCGGGGACCGCGATCGTAACGGTCGCGGTCATACCGATCTGAACCGTCTCGTCGGCTGCCGGGATCGAAAATCGCGCGAGGTAAGTGCGCGTGGCAGGGTCCGCCGACGGCGCGAACTCGCGAAGCTTCGCCTCGTATCGCGTCCCGGGGTTCGACCAGAGCGTCATGGCTGCCCGGCCCTTCGCAAGACTGAGCAGGGATTCGGGGATGGAAACGACCGCCTCCTTCTCGTTCGTCCTGGCGAGCCTGATCGCCGCCTGTCCGGCCGTGACCACCTGACCGGGCTCGATGCTGGTCGCGGTCACAACGCCGTCGGCATCCGCTGTGAGAACCGCATAGGATCTCGCATTCCGGGCGAGCGTCATGGCACGCTCGGCACGGAGCAAGCGGCCGCGGGCTTCCTCCGTCACGGCCTGCTGCCGGTCGAGGCTGGCTGATGCCGAGTAGCCCTTCGAGGTCAGGCTCTCGGTTCGCACGAGATCCGCTTCTGCCTGTCGAAGCGACGCGGCTGCAGCCCGCGCCTCCGCCTCGGCCTGTTCGGTCTGGAGCCCGAGGTCGACCTCGTCCAACGAGGCAAGCTGTTGGCCCCCTCGCACGACGTCGCCAACCCCCACAAGCCGACGTGCCACCTTCCCGGCGACCCGGAAGCCGAGATCCGTCTCCACGCGAGGTCGGATGGTGCCGACTAGGCTCCGTTCGGTGACCCGGTCCGCGTAGGCGACGGTCTTGACCAGCACCGGACGAGGCGGCGGTCCGGCCTTGGCCGCTTGCGATGAGGGCTCCCCGCAGGCCGCCAGCGCTGAAACGAAGATCACCGCGGCTAGGTGGGGCACAAGCGAAGGCATGAAAGGCTCCTATGACGAGTGACGAATAGGATATTTCGTCAGTTATCACAAGCCGCGTGATGAAGCGAGTAGCTGATTTGAGGGTTATGGGGCTTGCAAGGCGCTCGACAGAGGGCAGGACCAAGGGTGGCGGGAGGACGGAACGCCAAGCCAGTTCGGACACTGAGCCGCTCTGATCAGTGCTCAGAGGCTCTCGATGTGATGAAGAACCCGAAGAACCCAGCGACTCGAGCGCAGGCGACCTGATCTCCCAGCTGGTAGATGAACGGGCCCTCACGGCCCCGATGCGGTCTAGGCCGGGAGAATGGGCGACGTTGGCCGCATGCAGGCCTGGGCCGGCCAATCTGCTGCCCTAGCAAGAGCGGAGCCTGCAGGTGACGTCGTCCGAACGCTCTGGGCCCAGGCTCGCGCCATTCTCGCCTGAGGCCGCGAGCGATACCCGACCTTGTCAATGGGGCAGGGTCTCCGGCCCGAAGCGTGGATCTTACGTCTGCTTTCGGGAGTGCGCCTGGAGTCCGCTCCTGGCGCACTTGGGAAGTCTGGTCGCAACCTGGATTCGCCCTGAGCGCACTGATGACGTTACTGGTTGCAACCAGAACCGGAGACGCCATCCGACCTGAAGCGCCGATCAGGGGCGAGTTCCGGATCGGTCGAAACGCCCGTCTCTCTTACTCATAGCGTGTGCGGGAAGTGGTCGAGCCGTGCCTGGCACCATAAACTTGCGTCCAGGGACACACCCTCCATCCACGATCTTCCGTCGGGAAACGTAACTGGGCGGCCTGGGCGACGAGCGGCGATGGTTCAGTGCGGCGACATTCGAGTTCGAACAGACGTGCGTCCGTCCAGCCCGGGCCCGCGCGACCGACCGATCAGAGCTGCCAGCGATACGCGGCGAAGACGTTCGTCGCCCGACGCCGCAAAGGCTCGCTGCACAGCCTCCTGCCCCTCGGTATCGCGGCAGCTGCCCGTCTCGAATTTGCATGACGGCCCCCAGACTACCGGGGTGGAGCAGTCCAGCTTCGACGAGGTCCGTTCAGAAGGCGGAGAGGTCTACCCGCGGCAGGCGGCGCTCTCCTCGCGCAACCGGCTGTCGCTGTTCCACGACAGCGGCCACAGCCCGTTCTACGAGGAGCCGGCCCGCTACAATCGTGAGCTCGCCGCCTTCGTGATCAACGCCGCGCGCGGGTGAGGGCGCGGCCGACCTCGATCGGCGCACCCTCCGTGCCGGCGGGGCGTTGACTGGCGTGGCGGCCATGCCGACCGGCGCGGCCGTTCGGGACCCGGATGCGCCGTTCTTCCCCGGGTTCCGCCCGCTCGACGTCGATGCGGGTGGGGTCCGCTTCGCCGGCGCGATCGGCGGCGACGGTCCTCCGCTCCTTTTGCTCGATCGGCCACAAGGCCGCAGCGATCAAAGAACGGCCATGCCGAGCTTCTCGAGCACCGCCGCAGATCGGGCTACCCTCAATCGTACGCGTGTTTCTGCGATGGAAACACGCGTAGGCTGAGGTGC
>NZ_CAXTAZ010000025.1:20014-67517 GCF_964242715.1 uncultured Enterovirga sp. | reverse complement strand
TGCCGCCCGAGCTTGTCCGGCCAGTAATCCTGGCCCGAGAAGGCGTCCGGCTCGTCGTGGTCGTAGCGGTAGCTGGCTCCGTAACCGACGCTCTTCATCAGCTTCGTCGGGGCGTTCAGGATCGTCTTCGGCGGCATCAGGGAGCCATGCTCCTTGGCGCTCGCGGTCGCCTCCTTGAAGGCCGTGTAGAGCGCGTTCGATTTTGGAGCGGTGGCGAGATAGACGGCCACCTGCGCCAGCGCCAGCTCGCCCTCCGGTGATCCGAGAAAGTCGTAGGCATCCTTGGCCGCGTTCGCGACGACGAGGGCCTGCGGGTCGGCCATGCCGATATCCTCGAGCGCAGCCCGAACGAGCCGCCTGGCGATGAAGAGCCTGTCCTCGCCGGCATCCAGCATGCGGGCGAGATAATAGAGCGCCGCGTCCGGGTCCGAGCCGCGGATGGTTTTGTGGAGCGCGGAGATCAGGTTGTAATGCCCCTCCTGCGCCTTGTCGTAGATCGGCGCCCGCCGCTGAACGATCTCCTGCAGGGCCTCCTGATCGAAGACCTCCCCGGGCTTCGCGGAACGCCACACCTCCTCGGCAAGGGTCAGCGCGGCGCGGCCGTCCCCGTCCGCCATCCGGGCGAGGGAGGCGCGCGCAGTCTCGTCGAGCGGAAGCGCCCTCCCCTCCGTCGCTTCCGCTCGGGCGAGGAGCTGGGTGATCGCGGCCTCGTCGAGCGCGCGGAAGATCATCACGCGCGCTCGGGACAAGAGCGCGGCGTTCAGCTCGAATGACGGGTTTTCGGTCGTCGCCCCGACCAGCGTGACGGTGCCGTTCTCCATCACCGGCAGGAAAGCATCGAGCTGGGCGCGGTTGAAGCGATGGATCTCGTCCACGAACAGCATGGTGCCCTGCCCGGTCGACCGCCGCCCACGCGCAGCCTCGAACAGCTTCTTCAGGTCCGCCACGCCGGAGAAGATGGCCGAGATCTGCTCGAAATAGAGCGATGTTTGTCCGGCGAGGAGACGGGCGACCGTGGTCTTGCCGGTGCCTGGCGGACCCCAGAAGACGAGTGAACCCATCGAGCCGGCCTCGATCAGGCGGGTGAGCGCACCTTGCGCACCCACTAGGTGGTCTTGGCCCACGACCTCGGCGAGCAGGGTCGGCCGGAGCCGGTCCGCGAGCGGCCGCGCCACGTCCTCCTCCAATCCGGCGCTGCTGAAGAGATCCGTCATGTCGCCCCGCGGTCGCAGCTTTCGTCGAACCGCGGTACCCGACCTTAACGTCGTTCCTCAACCTTCCGCTCAAGTTCTCCGGCGATACTCGGGCCCGAACAGGTCGGTCCGCATGCCTCGCCTCACACTCGCTTTCGCCTTTTTCGCGCTGGCCGCCGGCACCTTGGCTGCAGAGGCCCGGCCCCGCTTCCGCCTCGGGACGTCCCCGAAGCCTCCACCAGTTCCCGCCGCGTCGACCCGGGCACCGGGCAGGGAGCCTAGCACCGGCTCCTACCGTCCTGGCTTCGTCGTCCTGCCGGGAGCCCGTAGCCCGATTTCGAGCACCTCGCGGCCCGACCTGCCGACCGGATCCGTCGTGCCGGCTCTGGTGACGCCGGCGGTCGCGACTCAGGGCGCACCGAAGGAACATGCCAGGCCGTCACGGGACCCCTGCCCCTCCAGCCAGTTGTTCGGCACCGGGGTAGGCTTCTGTGCGGTGGACTAGGCCTCGATCAGAATCACAGGCCGCGCTCAACCACCGAACACGCTCGTCAGCGTCTGGCCACCACGGTTGATCGTCACCTGCCAAACGTTCGCACCTGCCCTGACGGTCCTGTCCAGGTCCTTGGTGGAGGCAAGCCGGTCGTTGTTGATCGCCAGCACGATGTCGTTCTTCTGAAGGCCTACGCGCTCGGCCGTACTGCCCTCCTCCACGTCCGCCACGACCACACCGTCGGAGATGTCGAGACGCATCTCGTCCGCGACCGCGGGCGAGATGTTCACGAAGGTCGCGCCCGTGAACGGGGTGCGGCCTCGCGGTGCGACCGGCTCCCGGGCCGGGATCTCGGGCGGTCCCTGGAGGCGGACCATCAGGGTCCGACGCACGCTGCCGCGGTTGATCCCGAGCGGCGTCTCGCCCGAGATCCCCCTCAGCGCGAAGCGCCAGCCGAAGGCATCCGGATCGTCGATGGCGCGGCCATCAACCTCCAGGATCACGTCGCCTCGTTTCAGACCCGCGACGTCGGCCGGGCTCTTGTCACGGACCGCAACGACGAGCGCCCCTGAAGGCGGGTCGAGGCCGAGCCCTTCGGCGATGTCGGCACTGACCCGCTGCAGCGAGGCCCCGAGCCAGGGCCGCTGCATCGTCTTCGCGCCGGCCTTCGCGGAGGCCACGACCGCCTTCACCATGTTGGCCGGGATGGCGAAGCCGATTCCGACGCTGCCGCCCGATTGCGAATAGATCGCCGAGTTGACCCCCACGAGCCGCCCGCGCATGTCGACCAAGCCGCCACCCGAATTGCCGGGATTAATGGCAGCGTCGGTCTGGATGAAATAGCCGTAATCGGTGACGCCGACATTCGTGCGCGCGAGGCCCGACACGATCCCCTGAGTAACGGTCTGGCCGACGCCAAAGGGGTTGCCGATCGCGAGAACCAAGTCGCCGACCTCGAGCCCATCGGCGTCGCCGATCTCGATCGCCCTGTACTTGCCGGCTCCCTTGAGCCTAAGGACCGCGAGATCGGCGCGCGGGTCGCGGAGCAGGATCTCGGCCTCGACCTCGCGCCGATCGTTCAGCGCGACCTTCACCTCGGTCATGTTCTCGATGACATGGTGGTTCGTGACGACGAGCCCCGACGCGTCGACAATGACCCCCGAACCCAGCGACCTCTGGGTGCGATCCGGCGCCATGTTGGGCGCCTGCTCCCCGAAGAAGCGGCGGAAGAACTCGTCCATCACGGCCCTGCGGCGGTTCTTCTCCACTCGCGCCCCATAGACGTTGACGACGGAGGCCGTGACGCCGCGCACCACGGGCGCGAAGGAGAGCTGAACGTCCGTCGCGCTCCCCGGTACCGTACGGGCCGTTTCCACGGCCCGGTTCTCCTGTCTGGCAGGTGCCTGTGCTGCCGCGATCCCGGGGATGGCCAGGATCAGCGCCGCAAGGGCATATCGCGGAAGTCGCATGGCTTGATCCGATCGAGGGCGCGCGCTCAAGGCGATATATGATCTTTGACGGAATCCTGGAAAGGGGCCGTGCCGCGGCGTCAGGTTGAGGCCGCCCAGCTCTGAGAAATCGCTGGCCGACCGGCGAGCATCCCGTCGTAGAGACGGATCAGTTTCCGAGCGTGCGAATCAGGATCGAGCGGTGCCGCCCAATATCGCTCGTGGGCCAGACGACCCATCCGGGCGACCAACTCGTCGTCGCGGAGTAACCGGAACGCGGCCGCGAGCGCCTCGATGGAGGGTTCGACGACGAACCCCGTCGCCCCGTCAGCCACCTTCTCGGCCGCGCCCGAACGCCCGGACGCGACCACCGGGACGCCGGCCGCAAGCGATTCGTAGATCGTGAGAGGGCCTGTCTCGTACCAGCGCGAAGGGGCTGACACGGCCCGGATGCCGCCTCGAAGCAACGCATCCACCTCTTCACGCGACCGCCAGCCCAGGAGAATCGCGTCGGGGTTCAGGCGGCGGATCTCGGCCTCTGCCGGCCCTTCGCCGACGAAGAGGACCGGCATGCCGGCGTCCCGTCCGGCCGCGGCCACGAGATCGGCCCCCTTCTCCCGCGTGAGACGACCGAGGAAGGCGATCCGGGCATCCGGCGCAATCGCGGCCGCCTCTCGGCGCTCCGCCTCGACGGGGTTGTCGATCCGGTGCTGAACGAGCCCCCGAGGCAGGAACGGCACGATCGTATCCCGGCCACGGTCGGAGACATGCACCACATCGAGCCGGGCCTCGCGAATTGCCGATCGGGTGGCTGCGGTCCGGAGGACCCGGATGGCCTTGTGCAGGGAGGAACGCGGATCGCAGGGAGCTGCGAGGCAGGCCGACGATAGCGGGACCAGGCCACAAGGCTCGCCCTCGTCGAAGCGGTAATAGACGCCGTTCGGACAGGCCATGAAGTAGTCGTGCAGCGTCACGGCGGCAGGATGGGACTGACCCAGCAGGACGGGCAGGACCGAGGGCGAGAGCGAGCGCGTCCATTGGTGGAGGTGCAAGATCGTCGGCCCACTCGGCAATCTCGCGAGCGCCTCCCCGAGGCGCCGGGCTGCCAGACGATTCCAGATACCGGCGAGGGCAGCCTTCCGTCCGGGCAGCGTCCAGACGTCGGCGAGCCCGAGCGAGACGACGTCGATGCCGGCCTCCTGCAGCCGCGGATCCACCGGGGCCGCGATGCCGTGGACGTAGGTGACGGCCATCCCGAGCCGGGCAAGCGCCAGAGCCGAGAGGATGGCGACCGCCTGCGCCCCGCCTGACGGCTCCGCGAAGTCGGCCAGGATCACGACGCGCATGGACCCTCCGTGCTCGCGCCGCAGATTAGCGCGAGGAACCTTTCCAGACCCTCGAGCCTGAAGCTGCCGCAAACCGAGACGTTCGGCCCGCCGATTTCGGGTTTAGCGGCCCCTTAACACGGTTCGGGAACACTTGCCCGAGCGGGAGCATCCTATGGCCCTAACTCAGATCGTGTATTTCAGCCGCAACAAGGCCGCTGAATCGGGCGAGCGGGCGCAATTGGAACTGCTTCGGTCCGTCCTGTCCTCGTCGCAACGCAACAATGCCCGAAACGGGATCACGGGATTTCTGCTGTTCGACCGAACCCGGTTCTTCCAGATCCTGGAAGGTGAGCGTGGGCCTGTGCTCGCGACCTATGAACGGATCCAGAAGGACCGGCGCCACGGCGACGTGACCCTGATGGCCCTCCGGGACGCGAAATCACGCGCCTTCTCGACCTGGTCGATGGGCGGCGCCGTGCGCAACATCGACCAGGACGAGATTTTCTGCGGCACGGCATCTCGGGCCCACTTGACCCGTCCCGGGTTACGGCTCCGACGCTCGTCGCCCTCGGCATGGACCTGCAGGATCACCAGACGGCGCAGCGACTGTGCGCCACCAAAGCGGCGGCCTGAGCCGGCACCGCCGACGCGCTCAGGTCAGGCGGAGCGACCGAGGCCGTTCCGCCGGGTCTCAGGTCAGCCGGCGGCCTCGTCGGACTGGACTGTCTGCACCGGACCGGAATCCAGCCCTTTCGCATTCACGTCGCGGTCGACGAATTCGATCACGGCCATCGGGGCGTTGTCGCCCTGCCGGAAGCCCGCCTTCAACACGCGGAGATACCCGCCCGGACGCGCCTTGTAACGGGGCCCGAGCACGTCGAAGAGTTTCTTGGTCATCGCCAGATCGCGAAGGTCCGACATGACGTTGCGGCGGGCATGAAGGTCGCCGCGCTTGGCGAGCGTCACCATCTTTTCGACGACGGGACGCAGGTCCTTCGCCTTCGGCAGCGTCGTGATGATCTGCTCATGCTTGATGAGAGCGGCCGACATGTTGGCGAACATCGCCTTGCGGTGCTCAGTCGTGCGGTTGAACCGCCGACCCCGGAATCCGTGACGCATCTGGCTCTCCTGTGTTTACGGCCGCCGTGCCAAGGTACGGCCGTCCTTTGTGGTTCTGCGTCCGCCTCTCCCCGCTAGCGGGAAGAAGAGAGGGCGTCAGTAATGCTCCTCGAAGCGCTTCGCGAGGTCGTCGATATTCTCCGGCGGCCAGCCCGGCACTTCCATGCCGAGATGAAGCCCCATGCCGGCGAGCACTTCCTTGATCTCGTTCAAGGACTTGCGGCCGAAATTCGGGGTCCGCAGCATCTCGCCCTCGGACTTCTGGATGAGGTCGCCGATATAGACGATGTTGTCGTTCTTCAGGCAGTTCGCCGAGCGGACCGAGAGTTCGAGCTCGTCGACCTTCTTGAGGAGCGCGGGGTTGAACGGCAGCTGCGGCGCAAGCGTCTGCGCCTCCTCGCGGCGGGGCTCCTCGAAATTCACGAAGACCGAGAGCTGGTCCTGGATGATGCGGGCCGCATAGGCGACCGCGTCTTCCGGAGTGACCGCGCCGTTGGTCTCGACGACCATCGTCAGCTTGTCCTTGTCGAGATCCTGGCCCTCGCGCGTATTCTCAACCCTGTAGGACACCTTGCGAACCGGCGAGAACAGGCTGTCGACCGGGATCAGGCCGATCGGCGCGTCCTCGGGGCGATTGCGCTCCGACGGGACGTAGCCCTTGCCGGACGTGACCGTGAACTCCATCCGGATCTCGGCCGCCTCGTCCAGCGTGCAGAGCACGAGTTCGGGGTTCAGGATCTGGATGTCGCCCGTGGTGTTGATGTCGCCTGCCGTGACCGTGCCCGGGCCGGTCTTGCGAAGCGTCAGGCGCTTCGACGTGTCGCCCGTCATCCGGATCGCGATCGTCTTCACGTTGAGGACGATATCGGTCACGTCCTCGCGGACGCCCGGGATCGAGGAGAATTCGTGCAGGACGCCGTCGATATGGACCGCGGTCACGGCCGCGCCCTGGAGCGACGACAGCAGCACTCTCCGGAGCGCGTTGCCGAGCGTCGTCCCGAAACCGCGCTCGAGCGGCCCGGCGACCATCGTGGCCGTACGCTTCGGGTCATCGCCCGCCGAGATCTGCAGCTTGTCGGGTCTCGTCAGTTCTTTCCAGTTTTTCTGTATCACGGGCCTACCCCTAGGACGGCGGATGCGGGGCCGCGATTCGCACCGCACCCCGCCCTCTCGCATTGGACATTCATGAGCCGGCCGAGCGTGGCCGCCTCTGCGAAGACGTCAGACGCGACGCCGCTTTTTCGGACGGCACCCGTTATGCGGGATGGGCGTGACGTCTCTGATCGAAGTGACCGTGAAGCCGGTCGCCTGCAGCGCGCGAAGAGCCGATTCACGGCCGGAGCCCGGACCCGACACCTCGACCTCGAGGGTCCGCATGCCATGCTCAGAAGCCTTGCGGGCCGCATCCTCCGCCGCGACCTGCGCGGCGTAGGGCGTCGATTTCCGTGAGCCCTTGAAGCCCATCGATCCAGCCGACGACCAGGAGATCGTGTTCCCCTGCGCGTCCGTGATCGTGATCATCGTGTTGTTGAAGGAGGCGTGCACATGGGCGACGCCGGAAACAATGTTCTTGCGCTCCCGGCGCTTCACGCGTGTTGCTTCTTTGGCCATGTCCTGATCCTTCAAGCGCGCCCGTCATACCAGGCGCTCGGGATGTTGAGGTGATCGGTCGAAAGGTATTCGACCCGGTGTCGTGCCGGACTTTGCCCGACCATTCCGATCAGCGCGGCACGGCACTGGATCGGGTCCCTCGGGTCAAGCCCGAGGGTGAGTCCGCGGCGCGCAAAGCGCGCCCAGGCTCACTTCTTCTTGCCGGCGATCGGCTTCGACTTGCCCTTGCGGGTACGTGCGTTCGTGTGAGTCCGCTGGCCGCGGACCGGGAGGTTCCGGCGATGGCGGAGGCCCCGGTAGGAGCCGAGGTCCATCAAACGCTTGATGTTCATCGACACTTCGCGGCGAAGATCACCCTCGACCTGGTAGTCGCGGTCGATCGTCTCGCGGATCTGAAGGACCTCGTGGTCGGTCAGCTGGTTCACGCGGCGCTCTGCCGGGATCGCGACCTTCTCGACGATTTCCTCAGCCTTCTTGGCCCCGATGCCGTGGATATACTGAAGCGCGATCACGACGCGCTTGTTGGTCGGGATGTTGACGCCTGCGATACGGGCCACGTCCACCTCTCCTCGGCCGGGACTGCTCGCCGCCGGACCTGTTGAACTTGCTGAAATCGGCCCAATCAACACGAAGAGCGCGACGACACTCCGGGCCGGAGCATCGCGCGGTCGCATGAGATGGCTCGATTGACGTTCGGCATGTACGGATTCGGGCCCGTCGAGTCAACGATAGTTCCGCTCGGCCGCTACGAGCGGGACCCGCCGAGGGCAGGTAACGGACCTGTGACGCTTCCATGAAGCCAGTGAGCCCTTGGCCGGGAACCGGGATGCAACGGCTCTGTTCACCGCACCGCTCACCATTGTCTTGCGTCAGATGCTCGCCGATGCCCCTGCCCCAGCGTTCCCGTCGTCCTCGCCCCGCCGCGCTCCAGGAGGAGGTGCAAGCGCCGCAGACCGAGGAGGCACTTGCCGTAGCTCTGCTCGGGATGGCTCGCCAGGCGGGTCCGGCAGGGCTTCTCTACATCGCCGGCAGCGAGAGCCGCCTCGATGCGCTGTGGTTCTCGCAGCGCGCGCATATGCCCGCTCAGAGGCCTTCGCCGAGCAGGACCGCGAAGCTTACGAGAGCCGAGTCAGATTCGACCGCGGGCAGGTACGCCCGCTGCCACCGGATCAGCTCTACCTTGGGCCCGACGAGCTCGCTCAACTCCTCGACGAGCACCGGGTGATCCGGTTCACAGAGGGGGAAGAAGAGGGCGCCTCGGAGATCCCTGCCTTCGCGCTAGCCCCCTAGACCGGGCGACGAGCTGCGCGCATTTGTCGCCGGTTAATGCGAAGCCGGACGCCGCGTGGTCGTCGCCGGACCGGCAGACCCGAACCATGACGCAGTCGCCCGGCGCATTGAAGGCGGCTGGCGGGGCGCGCATCATCGCAGCCGATCATTAGGACAAAGTGGCCTCGTCGCCCGCCGGGACCATCCTGACCATGGCCCTGCCCCTCGGTCAGGGCTTCCGCGCCGACGGGACGTCACCGTCATCACGCTCGCCGATGTGATCGGCAGCCGCGCCGGATCCGTGCTTGCCCCTCCGTCAGACGGGCTGCCGGCCGGAGATTTCGGCGAAACCAGCGAGCGTTTCCACCTCGGCGATGCCGTGATCCATCTCGAACACGGGGTCGGATGCTTCGCGGGATCGAGACCGTCGAGACTCCCGGTGCGGAAGCCGCCAATACGATTCGCCTCGAATACGCGGGCGGTGAAATCCTCATGGTTCCCGTCGAGGACATCGAATCAATGTGGCGGTGCGGCACCCTGAGGGAGGGCGTTTCGCTGGCCCGCCTCGGCAGCGATTCCTGGCCGAAGCGCCGGGCCAAAGCGGAAGTCGAGATCGGGGGCGCCGCGGCCTTCCTCGCCCGCCTGACCTCCGCGATCCGGGCACGCGAGGCGCCTCGCCTCGTGCCTCCCCGGCGGGATTACGAGCGTTTCGTCGCTCGATTTCCTATGCCGGAACCCACGGCCAGTTCGCAGCCGCTTCCGATATCCTGCGCGACCTCGCCTCCGGCCGGATCATGGATAGGCTCGTCTGCGGCGACGTCGTTTTCGGCAAGACGGAAGTTGCCTCGCGAGCGGCGGCAGCCGTCGTGCTCGGCGGTCGCCAGGTGGCCGTTGCAGCGCCCCCGACGGTGCTCGTCCGGCAGCATCTCGAGACCTTCCGGAGACGCTTCGCCGATCTCGGCATCGACGTCGCCCACCTCTCGCGCCTGGTCAGCCCGGCAGAGGCCCGGGAGGTCAGGGGCGGCTCCCGTCTGGAAGTATCACCGCCTCCTCGTCGCTGGGGCGATCCTGGACCGGCCCCGGTTCGACGCCGTCGCGGCGGTTCTCGATGCCCTTGCGCGCCGAGCCTTCGATCTCCTTGCGGACAGGCCGGCCCGCATGGCTTAAGGACCCGACGCCCGGCCGAGGACAGCCCGGCCCGCAAGGACTGATCCATGACGCGATGGTTTCGGCTCGCTCTCGCCGGCCCTTGTCTCGCCGCCCTCGTCGGCTGCTCGTTCGACACCGCAACCTACACGCTCGACCGCTACGGGCTGACCAAGGGCGTGAACGTCACGCTGCGATGCCGCGACACCTACGAGGTGTATGACCGCCCGGAGGCCGCGTCGCTGATCGTGATCACCAACGTTCTGAACGAAACCCTGGCGGCATGCGTCGACAACGGGCCTCCCCTGGCTGAACGCCAGCGCGAAGTTGCCCGCATCTTCCTCGACGAGAAGACGAACCGGCCGCTCTGCACCATTGTCGGCGAGACCCCTCTCACGGCGGTGCACCGGGAGTTCAGCTACCGGTGCCCGGCGGATCCCGCGGCCCAGTCTCCGCGGCCGTCGCGCAACTGAGAAGGCGGCGCGGGTTCAGCAGCCGCGGCAGATGCTTCGGGTGACCTTCAGCATCCGGGCCTCCCGGCGCCGATCGCGCTCCTCCGATGCCCGGATGGCGCTGTCGTCGCGGCCGGACGGTCCTGCGGCCGCGGCCGCCGGTGCCGTGGCCTTGGGTGCCGCCTTCGCGGCCGGTGCGGGCCCGGCGGATGGCGCGCGGTCGTTGACAGGGCTCGGCGAGGGGCGTCGTTCGGCGGCCAGGGCTGCCTGACCGACCAGACAGACCGTCGCCGCGATGGCAAACCCGAATGCGATGCGCATGAAGCCTCTCGAACCGGACCCAGACCTTCGGGCAGCCGATGACAGGGCCATACCACGGACCCGGCTGCCACGCTCCACGGAGTTGACCCCGTTTGCCGGATCGGCAAAGCCGCAGTTTCGCGAGGATGTCCGTTTCCGTGAGCCACGACGAGTTCCGCCGCCGCCTCGACCTGACAGCACAGGGGGTCGAGGACCTGCTCGACCGCCTGCTCGAGCCAGATCCGCTCCCGGGTGAGATCATCCGCCCCGGCCGGCTGCTCGAGGCCATGCGCTACGCCATGCTCGGCGGCGGCAAGCGCCTCCGGCCCCATCTCGTGGTGGAGGCCGCCCGGCTCTTCGGGCGAGAGGACCAAGGCGTGCTGCGGGCCGCCGCCGCGATCGAATGCGTCCACGGCTACAGCCTTGTCCACGACGACCTTCCGGCGATGGACGACGACGAGCTTCGCCGCGGCAAGCCGACCGTGCACCGCGCCTTCGACGAGGCGACCGCGATCCTGGCCGGCGACGCGCTCATCACGCTGGCCTTCGACATGCTCGCGGACGAGGCGACCGACCCCGATCCGGCTGTCCGCATCGCGCTCACGCTGTCGCTCGCCCGCTCCTCTGGGATCGGCGGGATGGCGGGAGGGCAGATGCTCGACCTCGAGGCCGAAGGCCGTTTCGCATCCCATGGCCGCCCGCTCCGGGGCGACGAGGCGGACACGCTCCGCCTCCAGGCGATGAAGACCGGTGCCATCTTGGTCGCCTGCCTGGAGATGGGCGCGATCGTCGGCCGGGCCGACGACGAGGCCAAACGGGCGCTCTCGGCCTACGGCCGCGCCATCGGGCAGGCTTTCCAGATCGCCGATGATCTGCTCGACGCGGAGGGCGAAGCCGGACTGGTCGGGAAGGCGACCGGCAAGGATGCCGCCCGCGGCAAAGCGACCCTCGTGTCACTGCTCGGGATCGAGACGGCCCGCGCTCGTCTGTCGCGCCTCGTGGACGAGGCGCAGGGGGCGCTTCAGCCCTTTGGTCCGCGAGCGGACACGTTGCGGGAGACGGCGTCCTTCGTGGCCGCGCGCCGAAGCTGAGGGCGCCGTAAACCTCGCCTGCGGTTTTCGGTTCTCTTTTGGGTCAAAACGGTGCAGGAGAGCCTGGAACGAGATCAAGAAATGGCGAGTGCCGCGTTGCCCATAACGACTCCGCTCCTCGACACGATCGATACACCCGAAGACCTCCGGCGGTTGTCGGAGTCGCAACTCGCGACCCTGGTCGACGAACTGCGCTCCGAGACCATCGACGCCGTATCCGTGACAGGTGGTCATCTCGGGGCGGGGCTCGGCGTTGTCGAGCTGACCGCTGCGCTGCATTACGTGTTCGACACGCCGCGTGACCGGATCATCTGGGATGTCGGGCATCAGGCCTATCCCCACAAGATCCTCACCGGACGCCGCTCGCGGATCCGGACGCTGCGCCAGGGCGGCGGGCTGTCGGGCTTCACCAAGCGGTCCGAGAGTGAATACGACCCCTTCGGCGCCGCGCATTCCTCGACCTCGATCTCGGCCGGGCTCGGCATGGCGGTGGCAAGAGACCTCGAGGGTGGCACGAACAATGTCGTAGCCGTGATCGGTGACGGCTCCATGTCGGCCGGCATGGCCTATGAGGCGATGAACAATGCCGGGCATCTGAAGAGCCGGCTGATCGTCATCCTGAACGACAACGACATGTCCATCGCGCCGCCGACCGGCGCCATGTCGGCCTATCTCGCCCGCCTCGTCTCCGGGAAGACCTACCGCTCGCTGCGCGAGGTCGCGAAACACCTGGCCGAGAAACTGCCGAAATTCCTGCACGACAAGGCCCTGAAGGCAGAAGAATACGCCCGTGGCTTCGTCACCGGCGGGACCATGTTCGAGGAGCTCGGCTTCTACTACGTCGGCCCGATCGACGGGCACAATCTCGACCACCTTCTCCCCGTGCTGAAGAACGTACGGGATGCGAAAAGCGGCCCGATCCTCGTCCACGTCGTGACACAGAAGGGCAAGGGCTATGCGCCGGCCGAGGCATCGGCCGACAAGTATCACGGCGTCGTGCCCTTCGACGTGATCACCGGCACCCAGGCCAAGGCCAAGGCCAATGCGCCGGCCTACACCAAGGTCTTTGCCGAGAGCCTCGCCAAGGAAGCTCGCGCCGACGACCGCATCGTCGCGATCACGGCCGCGATGCCGTCCGGGACCGGTCTCGACCACTTCGCCAAGGAATTCCCGAACCGCACGTTCGATGTCGGCATCGCCGAGCAGCATGCCGTGACCTTCGCGGCCGGCATGGCGACCGAGGGCCTGAAGCCGTTCTGCGCCATCTATTCGACCTTCCTGCAGCGCGCCTACGACCAGGTCGTCCACGACGTCGCTCTGCAAAAGCTGCCGGTGCGGTTCGCACTCGACCGGGCCGGGCTCGTCGGCGCCGACGGCGCCACCCATGCCGGCTCGTTCGACGTCGCCTATCTCGGCTGCCTGCCCGACATGGTCATCATGGCGGCGGCGGACGAGGCCGAGCTTTGCCACATGGTTGCGACGTCCGCGGCCTATGACGAAGGCCCGTCGGCCTTCCGCTTCCCTCGGGGTGAAGGCGTCGGGATCGAGATGCCGGAACGCGGCCGCGTGCTCCGCATCGGCGAGGGCCGGATCATCCGCGAAGGGACGCGCGTCGCGCTTCTGTCGCTCGGGACGCGGCTGGCCGAGGCGTCGAAGGCTGCCGAGGAGCTCGAGGCGCGCGGTCTATCGACCACTGTCGCCGACGCGCGCTTCGCGAAGCCGCTCGACGAGGCGATGATCCTCCGGCTCGCCCGCGAGCACGAGGTGTTGCTGACGATCGAGGAAGGCTCGGTCGGCGGCTTCGGCTCCTTCGTGCTGCACCTGCTGGCGGAGCGCGGAATGCTCGACCGCGGCCTGAAATTCCGCTCCCTCTTCCTGCCCGACCTCTTCCAGGACCATGACAAGCCCGACCGCATGTATGCGCAGGCGGCGCTCGATTCGGCGTCGATCGTGAAGCGTGTGTTCGAGATCCTGGGCCGCAACACCGGCGCGTTGAAGGCGCGCGCCTGACGGCCCCTTCTGGTGCGATGGATCCGGTCATCGAGGAAAACGGCACCGTTCTGGTGACGGGCGCGTCGGGCTTTGTGGGCTCGGCTGTCGCGAACACCTTCCGGGATGCCGGCTACCGCGTTCGCGTCCTCGTGCGGCCATCGAGCCCCCGGACCAATCTCCACCCGGCCGACGAGATCGTCGAGGGCGACCTCCGCAATCCGTTGTCCCTTGGCCCGGCCTTGTCCGGCATGCGCCACCTGATCCACGTCGCCGCCGATTATCGGCTCTGGTCCAGGCGCCCTGACGAGTTGGTCGAAACCAATGTGGAAGGCACTCGCAGCCTGATGCGGGAGGCGCTGCGGGCGGGCATCGAGCGGGTCGTCTACACGTCCAGCGTGGCGACCATCATGCCCGGTCACGACGAGACGCGTCCCCTGACGGAGGGCGAAGCCATCGGGGTCTACAAACGGAGCAAGGTCCTGGCCGAGCGGATGGTCGAGACGATGGTTCGCGATGAGGGCCTTCCGGCCGTGATCGTGAACCCGTCGACCCCGATCGGACCGCGCGACGTGAAGCCGACCCCGACCGGTCGGGTGATCGTGGAGGCGGCGTCCGGCCGGATGCCGGGCTTCGTCGACACGGGCCTGAACCTCGTCCATGTGGACGACGTCGCGTCCGGCCATCTCGCCGCTCTGCGTCGGGGCCGGATCGGCGAGCGTTATATTCTCGGCGGCGAGAACGTCCTCCTGTCGCGCATGCTCGCCGACATCGCTGCCCTCGTCGGCCGGCGGGCGCCGACCTTGCGCATTCCGCGCCAGGCGATCTGGCCGCTCGCGATCGGGGCCGAGGCCCTGGCCCGGATCACGGGCCGGGAACCCTTCGTGACGCGCGACGCCCTGCGAATGGCGAAATACCGGATGTTCTTCGACGATGCCAAGGCGAGGCGGGAGCTCGGCTATGTGTCGCGTCCCTACCGGGAGGGCCTCGTGGATGCCGTGAGCTGGTTCAAGAGCGCGGGTGCGCTCCGATGAGCAATCCCAAGGGCACCTCCGCCACCGAAGCCCGGTCCGGCAAGGGCCATACGGACGAGAATTTTCCGGTCGCCCGGCTCATCCATCCGCGCCATCGCGGTGCGATCCTCGCTTTCTACCATTTCGTGCGCGCTGCCGACGATGTCGCCGATCACGCAACCCTCACTCAGGACGAGAAACTTCGGCTGCTCGATGGCCTCGATGATTCCCTGACGGGTCGCGGACCTCCGGATCGGGAGGCCGAACCTCTTTGCGTCGCCTTGGCCGAGCGCGGGATGCCGGCGACCCACGCGCAGGATCTCCTCGAGGCCTTTCGGCTCGATGCCCGTAAGTCGCGCTACCGCGACTGGGCCGACCTCATGCATTATTGCTCGCTGTCGGCCATGCCCGTCGGGCGGTTCGTGCTCGACATCCACGGCGAGGATCGCGCGACCTGGTCGGCCTCGGACCCCCTCTGCGCCGCCCTCCAGGTCATCAACCACCTCCAGGATTGCGGCAAGGATGCCCGCGATCTCGACCGGGTCTACCTTCCCGAGGACGCCCTCGCCCGGCACGGGGCCAGCGTCATAGACCTCAGGTCGACGCAGGCGACCCCAGCACTGCTCGCGACCATCCGCGACCTCGCCGGGCGCTCGGCCGGCCTTCTCGCGGACAGCGCCGCCTTTCCGGGCCGCGTTCGCGATCGCAGGCTCGGCCTCGAGGTCGCCGTGATCCAGACACTCGCCGAGGCGCTGGTCGGCAAGCTGAAGAGCCGCGATCCCTTGTCCGAGCGGGTCCATGCGACCAAGGCCGAAGCGCTGGGCTCGGCCGTCCTCGGCGTCGGGCGGGCGCTCTGGCAGCGGCGCCCCGGCACCCGCAGCCTTCGGATCGGAGCCGCCCGATGAGCGCGACGTTGCAGGCGGGCGCCACGGCCGCACCTTCGCTCCCGGCCGCCGGCTCTTCGTTCTATCTCGGGATGCGTATCCTGCCGAAGGCCCGGCGGGAGGCCATGTACGCCATCTACGCCTTCTGTCGGGCGGTCGACGACATCGCCGACGACGGCGGGCCGCGGCCGGCCCGCGAGGACGCGCTGGCGCGTTGGCGGCAAGATATCGAGGCCCTCTATGCGGGCGAGGTCCGGCCGGCCACGACCGCGCTCGCCCCTCATATCCGGCCGTTCCGACTCGACCGCGACGGCTTCCTCGACATGATAGACGGCATGGAGATGGATGTCCGGGCCGACATCCAGGCTCCTGATTGGGCGACGCTCGACATCTATTGCGACCGGGTCGCGAGTTCGGTCGGCAGGCTCTCGGCCCGGGTCTTCGGGCTGCCGGACAACGAGGCCGACGAACTTGCCCACCATCTCGGCCGGGCACTCCAGTTGACGAACATCCTGCGCGACCTCGACGAGGATGCAGCGATCGGGCGGCTCTATCTGCCCCGCGAAGCCCTGGAGCGGGCCGGGATGCAGGAGCTCTCGCCCTCTGCCGTTCTCGCCCATCCCGGTCTGGATCACGCCTGCGCCGAATTGGTCACGCGCGCACGGCACCATTACGACGAGGCGGATCGGGTGATGCGCGGCCAGCCGCGCCGCGTCGTTCGGGCGCCGCGCCTGATGGAGGCGGCCTACCGCTCCGTGCTCGACCGCATGGCGCGACGGGGTTTCGCATCGCCCCGGACCCGGGTCAGAACGGGAAAACTCAGGCTCCTCGTGTCGCTCATCCGGCACGCCTTCGGGTGAGCGCCGGGTGCGTGCATGTGGTCGGCGCTGGGGTTGCGGGCCTCAGCGCCGCGGTCCGGCTCGCCGAACAGGGCGAGCGCGTCGTGCTGCACGAGGCCGCAAAGGCTGCCGGCGGACGCTGCCGGTCCTACCATGACACAACGCTCGGTCTGACGATCGACAACGGCAACCACCTCCTTCTCGCCGGCAACCGCGCCGCGATGGCCTATCTCCGCCTGGTCGGCGGACTTGGCGCCCTCGAAGATCCGGACGAGGCCGTGTTCGACTTCGCCGATCTCGCGAGCGGCGAGCGTTGGCAACTACGCCCCAATGCCGGGCGCCTGCCCTGGTGGATCTTCGTCGCCTCGCGCCGCGTACCCGGCACGACCTTCCGCGACTATCTCGCGCCGCTATCGATCATGCGCGCGAAAACCGGACAGACGATCGGCGAGGTGATGCGCTGCGAAGGGGCACTCTGGCGCCGGCTCTGGCAGCCGGTGCTGCTGGCCGCCCTCAACACCGAGCCCGAAATCTCCGCCGCCAGCCTCGCCGCGCCCGTGCTCCGCGAGACGCTCGGAGCGGGAGGGCGGGCCTGCCGGCCCCTCGTTGCCACCGGCGGGCTGTCGGCCGCCTTCGTCGATCCGGCCCTCACCTATCTCGCGCAGCATGGCGGCCAATTGCGCCTCGGCACGCGCCTGCGCGCGCTGGAGACCGCAGAGGATCGGGTCCAGGCGCTCCATTTCGCGGAAGGGGATGTCGTGGTCGGGCCGGATGACGCCGTGATCCTGGCCGTCCCTCCGCCGGTCGCGTCCGGACTCCTCCCGGGCCTCACCATCCCGGGCGAGTTCCGGGGCATCCTGAACGCCCATTTTCGCATCGCGCCGCCCGCCGGCCAGCCGCTGCTCCTGGGACTGGTCGGCGGGACCTCGGAATGGCTCTTCGCCTATCCCGACCGCCTGTCTGTCACGATCAGCGCCGGCGATCGCTTCTTCGACGATTCTCGCGAGTCGCTCGCCGAGCGGATCTGGCGGGAGGTCGCCGCCGTGACCGGTCTCGATCCGGGCGCGCTGCCGCCCTGGCAGATTGTAAAGGAGCGTCGTGCCACATTCGCCGCGACGCCGGAGGAAACGGCGCGGCGGCCGCCCTGCGCGACCGCTTACCGTAATCTGGCGCTCGCGGGTGATTGGGTGGATACGGGGTTGCCCGCGACGATCGAAGGCGCGATACGGTCGGGCGAGGCGGCGGTCCACATGTTGCAACGCGGCGACAGTCGCGCCATGCGTTCTGTGTCAAGGGTTTGTCTGTGAATTTCGTCGCTCCCATACGGCACGAGCATGGTGCCGCTCCCGCGGAATTTGCGCTCGAGTCGTCCATCACCTCGGCGACGGCCGCCCTTCTCCGCAGCCAGCACGAGGACGGGCATTGGTGCTTCGAGCTCGAGGCCGACGCCACCATTCCGGCCGAGTATGTGCTGCTCCGGCACTACCTGGCCGAGACGCCGGATCTCGATCTCGAGGCGAAGATCGCGCGCTATCTGCGCCGAATTCAAGGCGAGCACGGCGGCTGGCCGCTCTATCACGGCGGCGCACTCGACCTGTCGGCGTCGGTGAAGGCCTATTTCGCCCTGAAGATGATCGGCGACGACCCGAACGAGCCCCACATGGCGCAGGCCCGGGAGGCGATCCTCGCCCAGGGCGGCGCGGCCTCGGTCAACGTCTTCACGCGGACGCTGCTCGCGCTCTACGGCGAGGTCTCCTGGAAGACGATCCCGTCGATGCCCGTCGAGATGATTCTCCTGCCGCGCTGGTTCCCGATTCATCTCGGCAAGATGTCGTATTGGGCCCGGACGGTGCTGGCACCGCTTCTCGTCATCATGGCGCTGAAGCCCCAGGCCCGTAATCCTCGGGGGATCGGCATCCCGGAACTGTTCGGCTCGACCCCTGCGCCCCGGCGCGGGACGCAATCGCATGCGAAGCGGGGCTGGGCGGCGCTGTTCAAGAGCCTCGACATCGTGCTCAAGGGCGTCGACCCTCATTGGCCGACGAAGCTCCGCGCTCGCGCGATCGATCAGGCCGTCGCCTTTACGCGGGAAAGGCTGAACGGAGAGGACGGACTCGGCGGAATCTATCCGGCGATGTCGAACTCGATCGTGATGTTCGACGCGCTCGGCTTCGGTGAGGACTATCCAGAACGCGTCGTCGCGCGGCGGGCGATCGAGAAGCTCCTCGTGGACGATGGCGAGGAAGCCTATCTGCAGCCCTGCGTCTCGCCGGTCTGGGACACCGCGCTGGCGGCCCATGCGCTTCTCGAGACCGGCGACGGCGAGGCCGAGCAGGCCGTCGTCGAGGCCATGCATTGGCTGAAGCCGCGCCAGATTCTCGACGTCAAGGGAGATTGGGCCGAGGATCGGCCCGACCTTCGGCCGGGGGGCTGGGCATTCCAGTACGGCAACGCCCATTACCCGGACACCGACGACACTGCGGCCGTGGTGATGGCGATGGACCGGCTGCGGCCGAAGCTCGCCGGAAAGAACGACTTCGACGAGCCGGTCGCACGTGCCCGCGAATGGATCGAGGGCATGCAAAGCCGCGATGGCGGCTGGGGCGCCTTCGACGTCGACAACACCTATGAGTACCTGAACAACATCCCCTTCGCCGACCATGGCGCGCTCCTCGACGCTCCGACCGTCGACGTCTCCGCCCGTTGCGTCGGGATGCTGGCGCAGCTCGGCGAGCCGTCCGACAGCCCGCGCATGAAGGCGGCTCTCGCCTATCTCGAGCAGGACCAGCGCGAGGACGGCAGCTGGTTCGGGCGCTGGGGCGTCAACTACGTCTACGGCACATGGTCGGCGCTCATCGCCCTGAACGCAGCCGGCGCGGACCTTTCCTCCCCGGTCGTGGCGCGGGCCGCTGCCTGGCTCGTCGCCGTCCAGAATCCGGACGGCGGCTGGGGCGAAGATTGCGACAGCTACCGCCTCAACTATTCCGGTTATCAGGCGGCGCCCTCGACGCCGTCGCAGAGCGCCTGGGCGCTCCTCGGCCTGATGGCGGCCGGCTGCGTCGAGAGCGAAGCGGTGGAGCGCGGCATCCGCTACCTCACCGAGACGCAGGAGGCGGACGGCCTGTGGCATCAAGACTCCTACACGGGCGGCGGCTTCCCGCGGGTCTTCTACCTCCGCTACCACGGCTACCCGAAATACTTCCCGCTCTGGGCCCTCGCCCGCTACCGCAACCTGAAGCGCTCGAACACGCAGCGGGTCGCCTGGGGCATGTGACGAGCGGCCCCTCCTGGGATCCTCCATGACGACCATCCTCGTCGTCTGCGGCCTCGGGCACGAGGCCAGGATCGCCGCCG
Organism: uncultured Enterovirga sp.; assembly: GCF_964242715.1. Classification (NCBI taxonomy): domain Bacteria; kingdom Pseudomonadati; phylum Pseudomonadota; class Alphaproteobacteria; order Hyphomicrobiales; family Methylobacteriaceae; genus Enterovirga; species uncultured Enterovirga sp. The sequence goes on along the minus strand of NZ_CAXTAZ010000025.1, from coordinate 47,988 downwards.
GTTCCAACATCGTGACCGTTGCAGGAGGCGGGGTGCGGGCGATCCTCGAACGACGCCTTCAAGCGGTGCCTCGCGAGGGCATTGATGCCGTGATCAGCTTTGGCTTGGCTGGCGCCCTCGATCCGTTGCTCCGCGTCGGCGACATTCTCGTGCCGGATCACGTCCTGAGCCTCGACGGCGAAAGCTGGCCAACGACCCCTGAGCTTCGGGAGCGCTGGACCGGGTTCGGGATCGGCGAGCCTGACCGGCCTGCCTCGATGCCTCGTTCGTCCTCCGAGGCCCCGCTACGCGGGGCGCCTCAGGATGAGGAGGGCGGTGAAATCGATCCACGTCCTCGACCTGAGGTGCGAGTCGAACGCGAGCCTCGAATCACGCCGTCCGGCTCGATTGCGCTCCTCGGCGTCGATGCGCCGGTTCTAGGAACAGCAGACAAGGCTCGGCTACGGGCCGACACCGGCGCCGCCGCGGTCGACATGGAATCCCATATCGCAGCCCGCTACGCCGCCGCCCACGACCTGCCGTTTGCAGCTTTGCGGGCGGTTTCCGACGGAGCCGATCACAGCCTGCCGCCTGTCGCAGGTGCCGCCATGCGGCCGGACGGATCCGTGGATGTTCTCGGGGTGATCAGGGGGCTGGCCCGCGACCCGGGCCAACTAGCGGCGCTCCTCGCCACGGCCCGCGATGCGGGCCGGGCGTTCCGGGCATTACGCCGCGTTCGCGGCTTTCTGGGGCCGGGGTTCGGCCTTCAGCTCTGACAGCTTCTGCTGGACGTTGCGCGAGAAGACATACTCGGCCGGCCGCTGCTTCGAGAGGTCGACATCCGGCGCCATCTCGGCTTCGGTTCCGATGCCGAACAGCGCAACCTTCGCGGCCGCCCAGGGACGGCGAACCGTGTCCATCACGGCGGTCGCCTCGAAGCCCGAATGGACCATGCAGTCGGCGCACTTCTCGTAATTGCCGACGCCGTAATTATCCCAGTTCGTGTCTTCCATCAGCTCCTTGAAGGTCTTGGCATAGCCTTCGCCGAGGAGGTAGCAGGGCTTCTGCCAGCCGAACACGGTGCGGGTGGGATTGCCCCACGGCGTGCACTTGTAGGTCTGGTTGCCGGCCAGGAAGTCCAGGAACATCGTGGACTGGTTGAAGGCCCAGCGCTTGCCGCCCGCCCTCGCCTTCTCCTTGCCGCGCCGGAACACGCCGCGGAACAGGTCCTTCGTCGTCTTCCGGTTCAGGAAGTGCTTCTGGTCGGGCGCGCGCTCATAGGCGTAGCCCGGCGACACCGTGATTCCGTCGACGCCCATCGCCGTGACCGTGTCGAAGAAGTTCGCCACGCGCTCCGGATCGGAATCGTTGAAGAACGTGCAGTTGATCGTGACCCGGAAACCCTTGTCCTTGGCGAGCTTGAGGGCCGCGGTGGCCTTCTCGTAGACGCCAGCCTTGCAGACGGACTTGTCGTGCATCTGCTCGTCGCCATCGAGATGGATCGACCAGGTGAAATACGGCGAGGGCTTGTACTGGTCGATCTTCTTCTCGAGCAGGAGCGCGTTCGTGCAGACGATCGCGTATTTCCGCCGCGCGACGATGCCGTCGACGATCTTCGGCAGGTCCTTGTGGATGAGCGGTTCGCCGCCCGCCATGACGACGACCGGGGCGCCGCATTCGTCCACCGCGCCCAGCGCGTCCTCGACCGAGATGCGCCGGTTCAGGATTTCGTCCGGATAATCAATCTTGCCGCAGCCGGCGCAGGCGAGGTTACAGCGGAAGAGCGGCTCCAGCATCAGCACCAGCGGGTAACGCTTGTTACCCTTCAGATGCTGCTTCACGACATAGCTGCCGACCGACACGATCTGTCGAAGAGGAATACCCACGCTGATCTCTTGCTTTCGTTGCGGGCCGTCAGGCCGCCGCGTTCTGGGCTGCGGCTGGCTCGGGGCTGCGCAGCTCGAACGGAAGGTTGAAGGTGATGTTTTCCTCGGTGCCGTCGAGGATCGAGACCTCGACCGGTCCGATCCGCCGGAGCGCGTCGATCACGCTGTCGACGAGCACCTCGGGGGCCGAGGCGCCGGCCGTGAGCCCGATCGTCCTCGCGCCGACGAGCCAGGCCGGATCGACCTCGCTGCCATCGGCCACGAGATAACTCGGGAGCCCCGCCTCTTCGCCGACGTCGCGCAGGCGGTTGGAATTCGAGGAATTCCGTGCGCCAACGACGAGGAGGACGTCGACGAGGCCGGTCAGCTGGCGAACGGCCGCCTGCCGATTCTGAGTCGCGTAGCAGATGTCGCGGATATCGGGCCCGATCACGTCAGTGAAGCGGGAGGTCAGAGCCTCGATGATGGAGCGGGTATCGTCGACCGAGAGCGTCGTCTGGGTGATGTAGGCGATCGGCGTGTCGAGGGCGAGCGGCAGCGTCGCGACGTCGGCCGCGGTCTGGACGAGATGCACCTCGGCGTCGATCTGGCCGAGGGTGCCGACGACCTCCGGATGCCCTGCATGCCCGACCAGAACGAGCTTTCGGCCCTGGGTCACGTAGCGGCGGCCTTGGTTGTGGACCTTCGTCACCAGCGGACAGGTGGCGTCGAGCACCGGCAGGCTGCGGAGCTTCGCGTCATCCTGGACCGAGCGGGCCACGCCATGGGCGGAGAACACCGTCACGGCGCCGGCCGGGACCTCGGACAGCTCCTTCACGAACACGGCGCCCTTGGCCTTGAGCGTCTCGACCACATGTCGATTATGAACGATCTCGTGGCGCACGTAGATCGGGGCGCCGTATTTCGTGAGCGCACGCTCGACGATGTCGATCGCCCGAACCACGCCCGCACAAAATCCTCGCGGCTGGGCGAGCACCACCTTCATCGTCACACCCTTGTTGCCGGAGCCCCGAGCTGCGGGCTCGGCTGCGATCCCTTCGAGAGGATCGGACAATCGCCGATAGATATTATGCACCCTGCGACGCTGGTCGTCGAGGATGAGCTCGTGATCACCCTTAATGGTCGAGGACACGATGCGAAAGCGCCTTCCACCTGTCCGTCCGGTTGCGCCGGGCAGAACCGACCACCCCGCCCGCGGAGACGCGGACGAATCTTCGGTCAGCCAACCATTCTCACATGGTGATGGTCGCACCGCGAGATGGTGCGGCGCGGTGTAGCGACGCGCTCGGAGCCCTGGGCGTCGGCTACGTGCCGTCTCCGACGAGCTTGGGACGGAGCCAGTCCGGGATCCGGACCGGCCGGCCGCCGGACAGAGCGGCGACGAGAACCGTTGCCGTGATCAGCACCTCGCCGTCCCGAAGGATGCGCTGCTCGATATCAAGCGTGGCGCCCCGAATCGCTGCCGTGCGGGTCTGGATGGTCACGATGTCGTCCATCCGGGCAGGCCTGACGAAGTCGATCAGCATCCGGCGCACGACAAAGCCCATCCCGCTGCCTTCGGCGTGAAGGCTGGATTGGTCGACGCCCGCGCTCCGGAGATGCTCCGTGCGACCTCGTTCGAGGAAGCGAAGGTAGCTCGCGTGGTAGACGACCCCGGAAAAATCCGTGTCCTCGTAATAGACCCGGACCGGCATCTGGTGGGGCGGGTTCATGCCGCGGACCCGAGTTCGACGAGGGTGATCTCGGGCGGGACCCCGAACCGGACCGGGACAATGCTGTAGCCGAGCCCGCCCGAGACGACGAGGTCCGTATGCTCGCGGACGTGGCCATAGGCGTAGCGATTACGGAACCGGGATGGGACCACCGGCGAATAGCCGAAGAGGCGGACCTGGCCCCCGTGGGTGTGCCCGCACAGGGTCAGCGCGACATGAGCCGGGACCTGCGGGAAGATATCCGGCTCGTGAGCCAGGAGGATCGAGGGGGCGCCCTTCGGGATCGCGGCCAGGGTTCCCGGCAGATCCTCGATCCCGAGCCGTCGGGAGGGGTCGCGCCGCCTCGCCGGCAGGAAGGCGAGCTGGTCGCCGAGCCCGGCGAGCCATACGTCTCCGGACGCGGTGCGGAGCGGAACCGCCTCGTTCTGGAGCACCCGGATGCCGGCATCCTCCAATGCGCGCCGGGCAACCGGGCTCTCTCCCGTGCGCTGCGCCGTCCGGTCATCCCACCAATCGTGATTGCCGAGGACGGCGTGGACGCCGAGCGGCGCCCGCAGCGGTGCAAGCGCTCGGGACCAGTCCCGCGACTCGACGTAGGAGGCGACGATGCGGCTTCCGGCGACGAAGTCCCCGAGGAGAACGATCAGGTCCGGTTCGAGCGCATTCGCGGCCTCGGCAATCCGCCGGATGCGGGCCGCGCTCATGTAGGGATCGCTGGCGTGAATGTCGGACAATGCAGCGATCCGGATGCGAAGGCCCTCCGGCCAGGGCGCCTTCGGGACCATCTCGTGCCGGGCCACCACGAGCCGCATCGGCTCGACGCCTGCGGCATAGCCGGCCCCGAGCGCTCCCGCGAGAACCCCGCCGCCACCGACCTGCAGGACGCGCCGTCGCGTGACCATCAGCGACCCGACGGCGCCGGCTCGGACGGCCAGGGTAGTCTCATCAGCGGGAGCAATCCTTCTGGAGCCGGGCCGCGAGATCGGCCGCGGCCGCCGCCCATTCCGCCATCACGGGCTGGAGATTGGCATTGGCGTCCTCCAGCCGGGCGATCGCCTGCCGGGTCTCCTCGCCCACACGGGAGCGGACCGATCCGAGATCGATCTCGCGGGCGCCTCTCGCAAGACCCTTTACGCTCTCTCCGGCCGCGTTCAGCATCGGTCCGTAGGCAGCGCATTCGATGGTGGACAGGGCCTGCGCCTGGACCGGGATCGGCAGTGCGGCGAGGAGCATCATCAAAGGGACCAGGCGCATGGCGTGTCTCCAGATCCGGTCGTCCCGGGCGACCCGTGCCTCGGATGGCGCGCGCCCGAGCCCGTCCCGAACGAGGTAGCCGGCCGTAGGGCGAAGGTCGAGCCCGGCTCGGGTCCAGTATTTGGCGGACGCGAAGGGACGGCCCGGACACGGCCTTGCGGCGTCGCCTGCCGATTCTCAGGAAACAGGCCGAACTCCGCCACGCCGGGATATGCTGCCGCGTGCTGCAGCGCACAACCAGCCTGAGACTCGAGCCCCATATCGGCTCATCGCCACAAGGCCGCGACGAGCGGCCGAACCTCAGAGCCAACCCATGACCCGTCTCACCACCTTGATCCTGTCCGCCGGTCTGATCGCCGCGTCGGTCCCTGCCCTTGCCGAGCATGGCGGTGATCGCGAGGCGGCCGGAGGCGCCTTCATGTCGAGCTACAGCCGGAGCCCGTATGCGGCCGCGGGTGCGCCGACGTCGGCCTACGCCACGCCTGCACCGTCCTATGCCGAACCCGAAGCGACCGGCAGCGTCACTCCTCGGGCTCGCAGATCCCGGCCCGTGCGCTAAGCTTCGGCCACGCGCCACACCGGCCGCCGCTTCGGAAAGCTCATGACGCCAGACGACGGCCGGAAACGGATCGGCTTCTTCACCCGGATTCTCGATCCGGATGAGCCACGGGACCGATACCGGGCCGCGTTGGATCAGATCATGCTGGCCGAGGCGCTCGGCATGTCGTCTGCCTGGGTGGCCCAGCATCACTTCGATGGCGACGAAGGGGGATTGCCGTCCCCCTTCGTGTTCCTGGCAGAGGCCGCCGCCCGCACGGCGACCATCCGTCTCGGCACCGGGATCGTGACTCTCGCGCTCGAACAGCCGTTGCGAGTGGCGGAGGATGCGGCGGTGCTGGACATCCTCTCCGGCGGACGGCTCGAACTCGGCTTCGGCACGGGCGGGTCGCCCGGCTCCTTCGCGGCCTTCGACCTCGATCCCGGTAAGAAGGGCGTGGTCTTCGCCCGCCATCTCGGCCGGTTCCTCGAGGCGATCGACGGGCAGCCGATTGCGGGAGGCGCCCGGCTCTATCCGGCCGCGCCGGATCTTCGGCGCCGCATTTGGCAGGCGACATTCTCGGTCGAGGGCGCCGAGCGGGCGGGCCGCTCCGGTGACGGCCTCATGCTGTCCCGGACCCAGCCGCGACCGCCCGGCCGGGCTCTGACGCTCTCTGACCTCCAGAACCCGATGATCGAGGCCTATCTCGGCGCCCTCCCTCCGGGCGCGAGCCCGCGGATCCTCGCCTCCCGCAGCATCTTCGTGGCAGACGATCGTCGCGAGGCTTTTCGCCTTGCGGAAATCGGGATCGACCGCTTCTTGCACCGATTGCGGGCCGTCGGCCGCCCGACCCCGTCCGGGTCGCTGGCCGAGGTCATCGCCACGCTGGACATGCATGTGGGGACGCCGGACGACGTGATGCGGTCGCTCCGGGCCGAGACCGCCCTCACGCACGCGACCGAGGTCGCCGCACAGGTCCATCCTGCCGATCCGCCGCCCGCCCTCACGCTTCGGTCGATGGAGCTTTTCGCGACTGTCGTCGCCCCAGCCCTCGGTTGGACCACATCGAGCCGGCCGGCGACCCTTACGGCCGTTCGACAGGCCGGCTGAGCCGCGATAACCACCGCCCGGAAGGTTCCAGGAGGCAGAGGCAGAATGGCTCAGGGTGACGTCATCGACCGGCTCGTCGGGATCGAGCCGGGTTCGCATCTGGACACGATCCGGACCACGCGCCCGCAGACCCGCGACAACGCGCAGGCGAGCTTCGACGCGCTGTTCCGGCCCGTGGAAACCGGCGACGTGTCGCTCGAAGAGCGCTGCGCCCTCGCGCTGTTCGTGTCCGGCCTGCACGGCTCGGAGCCTGCCGGGGCATTCTATGCCGGCCTGCTGGAGGCCGATCCCGAAAAGGGCGGCCTCGTCGACAAGGTCCGGTCGGAAATCCGGCTCGCCGCCGCCGAAGGGCCGGCTGGGCATTATCCGGAAGGGCCGTTACGGCCGGAGAGCACGGACGGCCCGACCTACCGGGTCGGCGCAGATCGCAGGACCGGTCTCGGCGCGCGCCTCTCGGCCGCCTTCGACCACGCCCACATGCTGGTCTATCGGCCGCGCGAAGCCGCGCCCGAGGCGCTCCAGGTGCTGCTCCAGGCCGGCTGGACGACGACCGGGATCGTAACGATCTCGCAGATCGTCGCTTTCCTGGCTTTTCAGCTCCGGGTCGTTTCGGGCCTGCGTGCCCTCGCTGCCGCGCCCCGATCCTGACGAGGTGAGTTCGATGACCGACACGACCCTCACGCATCCGTCGCTCGACCGGCCGCCCGTCTTCACGCAGGAGGAGCTCGACTGGCTGCCCTGGCTCGAGCCGCTGCCGGCCGACCAGCTCACCGACCGCCATTGGGCCGGGCTGGTCGACGCCGCGCGGTCGAAGTCGGATTATTTCATGCTGCTCGCGCGGGATCCGGACATCCTGGGTGCGCGGACGAAGACCGACAAGGACATCTTCTACAACACGAAAATGGGTCTGCCGCGGGCCGAACGCGAGCTCTCGGCCGCCGCCGCCTCGCGCTTCAACGGCTGCATCTACTGCGCCTCGGTCCATGCCCGTTTCGCGAGCCAGTTCTCGAAGCGGCGCGAGGATGTGCAGCGCCTCCTCGACGAGGGCGTCTCCGTCACGATCGACTCGCGCTGGGACGCCGTGGTCTCGGCCTCCGTCGCGCTCAGCCGCACCCCCGCCGCCTTCGGCCAGACCGAGGTCGAAGCCCTCCGGGAAGCGGGGCTCGACGACCTCGAGATCTCCGACGTCATTCACGGCGCGGCTTTCTTCAATTGGGCCAACCGGCTGATGCTGTCGCTCGGTGAGCCGGCGCGGAGGGCGGCCTGACGGCACGCCGGAAGGTCCGGTCCGGTGCGGCCGACAGCCCCGCATTCCGTGAATGCGCCGCTCACGCGAGGGCACAAATGGTTGGCAAAGCAGGATGCCGGCGCTAGCAGTTCGGCCCGGCCTAAAGCATCCTGCGAAGGGCAAGACGCGATTTCATGACCACCCCTCAGCCGGGCCTGCGCGGCGTCGTGGCCTGTGTCCATGACGACGTTCGCAACGGCGCCGAACGGGATGCCCCCCCGAATGATCGTGTGATCGTCGACGCGAATGCCGGCATCGTGGTCTTCCACCCGGACGAGGCGCAGCTGACGCGCCTCGTCGCCCGGGTCGCGCCAGAGACACGAGAGGTCGCGGTCTTCGCCAATTCTCCGGTCTCGGCCGAGCTCGAAGCCCGGCTGCGAGACGCCTCCGGTACGACGGCTCTCGCCGTCCTGCGTCCGGAGGACAATGTCGGCCTCGGTCGGGCCTACAACGATCTCGTGTCTCGTGCGGTCAGCCAGGGCCTGCAACACCTTTTTCTGCTGGACCAGGACAGCCTGCCCGAGCCAGGCTCGCTGGCGAGGCTCGCGGAGACGCGCCGGATTCTCCGGGCAGGTGGAGAACGCCCGGCCATCGTCGGACCGCGGCCCTACGGCCCCGACGGTCGGCCGATGAGGATCGCCCGGCTCGCGGGGCAGACCGCACGCCCCATAGATGCGGCGGCCACGCCCGTGCAGTTCGTGATCTCGTCGGGCTCCCTCATCGGGCTCGAAGAGGCCGGGGCCATCGGTCCCTTCCGTCCCGATTATTTCATCGACGCGATCGACCTCGAATGGTGCTTTCGGGCGAATGCGCTCGGCTTCTCGATCTGGATCGCCGACGACATCCGCATGGACCACAGCCTGGGCCGTGGCGTGATCCGGCTTCCGGGCGGCCTTCTCCTCGCGGACCAGCCGCCGCGGCGGCTCTACACCTTCATCCGCAACCAGCTCTCGATGCTGCGGCTGCCCCACATACCGGTCCGGCACAGGGCGAAGACGGTTCTCTCGCTGCCGGTCCGCATCCTCGTCTACCTGGCCCGCAACCGCTTCTCGCGCGAAACCCGCGCGGCGATCCGGAACGGCGTCTTGGACGGGATACGGAACCGGCTCGGCCCGCCGGATCGGGCTTTTGCGCCCTGGCGTGGGACTCGGGTCAGCGCGAAGTCTAGCGGGATCGCGTCGTGACCTGGCCGACAGGACAGAGGAGGCCCGTATGGGGACCGGCCTCGGGCAGCTGATCGGTCATCCGCCGCTGAAACCCCTCCGGGCGCGGATCAAGCAGGCGCTGATCGCGTCGAGCGATAGAACCCTCGGCCGGCAGGCGACTCAAGGCCGGATCGGCCCGGATATCCGCTACAACCTGGCCATTCCCGGGCTGACGGGTCCCTGTCTTCTCACCCGGAACCGCGTGACCGTGTCAGGCTGGGTGCTCGACCTCGCGCGCGGATGCCCGCTTCCCTGGCGTGCGCGGATCGGCGGGCGCCTGCTCCCTGCGGAGCCGGTCGAGCGCGCCGACGTGGCGGCCGCCTTCGCGCCGCTGGCGGAGCTCCCCCTCCGTTGCGGCGGGACCCTGGGGACGCGCCTGCGGCCCGGTCCGCACCTCCTTCGCGTCGAGGCCGAGACGCAGCCGGGCCGCTGGGCGCCCGTCTTCCGCTGTCTCGTCCTGTGCCTCGACACCGATTTCGGCACGTTCGACCCCTGGGACATCAGCGACTATCCCGGATGGCGCGAGCGGGAGGCCCGTGTGCAGGCAGCCGACGCTGCGAGCCAGCGTGCCTACGCCGCGATGGTCGGATTTAGGCCCAGCGTCACGGCCATTGTCGAGGGCGGGGCCGGCGCGGCACGGGACGGCACCCTCCGGTCACTCGAGGCTCAGACATTCGAGGCCTGGACCGCGATCCTCGTCGGGCCGGATCCGTCCGGCAGCGGCCATGACGTCGCGCCGAACCTCGCCGCCGCCCTTGCCCGGGCCACCGGCGACTACGTGCTGCCCCTCAAAGCGGGCGACCGGCTGACGCCAGACGCGCTCTACCACCTTGCCGCGGCGGCCCAGGCCGATCCCGGCCTCGACCTCCTCTATGCCGACGAGGAGGGCGACACGGGGGGCTCCGATCCGCTGCCCTTCTTCAAGCCCGCCTGGAGCCCGGACACGCTGGAGAGCTTCGATTATCTCGGCGCGCCGGCGCTGTTTCGAGCCTCGCTCGTGCGCAACATCCCGGCGGAGGCGGCCTACGATCTCGCGCTTCGCTTCACCGAAACCACGGGACGCGTCCGCCACGTTCGGAAGGTCCTTTGCCACCGCCCTCACGCGTTTCCGAAACCTCGGCCGGAGGACGAGGCTCAGGACTTTCGCGCCCTGATGGGTCGCCTTCAACGGACCGGCCGAGCCGGCTCCGTCAACTCGATCGGGAACGGCCAGGCCTGCTACCGCCTCGACCTGTCTCTGTCCGCCTCGCCGCTCGTCTCCATCGTGATCCCTTCGGCAGGGCGCAACCTCGAGGTAGCCGGCCGACGGCGGGACCTCGTGGTCGAGTGCGTGCGCGACATTCGCGAGCGCTCCACCTACCGGAACGTCGAGATCGTGGTCGTGGTGAATCCCGATCTCGCTCCGGAGAAGGCCGAGGCGCTTGCGGCGCTCGGCTGCCGCACCCGTCTCTACGACGACCCCGACTTCAACGTCGCCCGCAAGCTCAATCTCGGGGCCGAACGGGCAACAGGCGAGTACCTTCTCCTCCTCAACGACGATGTCGAGGTGATCGCCCCCGACTGGATCGAGCGCCTTCTGGCACAGGCCCTGAAGCCGCATGTCGGCGTGGTCGGGGGCAAGCTGCTCTACCCGGACGGCACCGTGCAGCATGCCGGCGTCGTGACGCTGCACGGCAACCCGAACCATGTGCGGCGCGGCTTTCCGGATGCCGATCTCGGCTACGCCTTCAGCTCGGTCGCACCCCGGAACTACGGCGCTGTCACAGGCGCCTGCATGATGACCCGGACGGAGGTGTACCGGCAGGTTGGCGGCTACGAGGAAGCGTTCCCCATCCACTTCAACGACGTCGATTTCTGCTTCAAGGTCCGCCGGCTCGGGCTTCACATCGTCTACGAACCGGCCTGCCGGCTCTATCATTTCGAATCCGCCTCGCGCCGGCCCGGCATCCACCCGGACGAACTCGCCCTCTTCCAGTCGCGGTGGCCGTCGGAGACCCTCGACGATCCGTTCTACGCCAACCACGCCTTTGGAACGGCGCCGCCGAATTTCGAGATCTTCATGCGAACTCCCAGGACACCACGCGCAGGACGCCCCCGTGCACGCGGCCCGACGTGACGCGCCGAGTTCCGGTCAGAAACCCGAGCCACGAGACAGGTCATGTCATTGAATGCGAGTGCCAAACAGGCAGGTTTTCGAGCGCTTGCGCGCTTTATTCCGCTTCGCCTGAAACTGCGCATCCTCGAGATCCTGGCCCGGTTCTTGGGCGGGAAATCCTACGGCGCCCTCCCTGGTTTGAAGAATGGCAGATACCGACTGACGATCCCGGATTCGAATGTGCCGCTCGTCTTCGCTAACAGGACGGTCCGCATCTATGGTTGGGCGGTCGACCTGGACGAAGGAACGATCATTCCGCTCCGAGTTCGAAGCCACCACGGCATCGTCGAACCGCAACTGGTGCATAGGCCAGACCTCGTCACCGCGTTCACCTGCTATGCACCCTTGCCGAGCCGATGCGGCATAGACCTTACTGTCCCAGTCTCGTTCGGCCTCTCGCTGCTTCGCGTCCAGGCATTGCTGCCCGATGGTCAATGGGCGACGATCCTGCGCTTGCTGGCAGTGTCCGGGACTGCTCGGAGAGCGAACGCGGGCGCCGCAGTTGGATCCGTTACGGGGACCAGCACTGGCACAGAGAGACCGACATCCGCCTTGCGGCAGGGTCCCAGCTTTACGATCATCATCGACGACGTTGGCCGAAGCGATCTCGCCTCCACCCTGGCCTCGATCGACGGACAGACATATGCGGCCGGCGAGATCATCGTCCTCGGCCCGACTACCAGCGTGTCCAGGTACAGGAGGGCCGAGAGCTTCGAAGAGGCAGTCCGCACGTCAGCACACACGTTTGTCCTACCACTGCGGTCTGGGGACCGGCTGAGGGCCGATGCGCTCGATCAACTCGCCCGCGCGGCGGTGGCGAACAACGATCCGGATGTCGTCTACGCCGACGAGGACGACGATCAGGCCGGCGAACCCGCGCCTTACTTCAAGCCCGACTGGAGCCCCGACACGCTTGAGGGCTTCAACTACCTTGGAGCGCCGGCGTGTTACCGTACGGAGCTCGTCAGGCTTCTACAGGCCGCAAACCCTTACGACCTGGCGCTGCGTGCAACGGAACTCACCACGAAGGTCGTGCACGTGGAGATCGTTCTCTGCCGCCGCAGCGTGGCCGCGACTGTCGCACTGGATCCAGCGGCGGATAGTGCGGCCCTTGAAGGCCGGCTTCTCCGGACCCAAAGAACCGGTACCGTCGAGCAGTCGTTTCCTGGTTTGGCCTGCTACGAATCCAGGGTCGTTCCCAACGGTACGCCGCTCGTCAGCATCGTCATTCCGACCGCAGCGAGGGAGATCACGGTCGGCAACCGACGCATCGATCTGATCGTGAACTGCCTTCGTGCCATCAAGGGAAGTTCAAGCTACGACAATATCGAGTTCGTGATCATCATTAACTCAGACATTCCGAGCCTGACTCTGGCAACCTTGAAACACCTAGGTTGCACCATCGTACGATACGAACATCCTGTCTTCAATGTAGCAAGAAAGATCAATCTCGGCATTGCACAGGCAAAAGGCGAATACCTCATTTTGATGAACGACGACATAGAGCCAATCTCACCAGACTGGATCGAGTCTCTCCTTTCGCAGGCCCAGAAAAAGCATGTCGGCGTAGTCGGAACGAAGCTCGTCTATCCCGCCGGCGACCTTCAGCATGTCGGCGTGGTCGCGCTGAGAGGCGACCCCGATCATGTCAGGCAACACTACCCCGGCCGAGACCTCGGATATTTTTTCAGCACTGCCGCGCCGAGAAACTACCTGGCTGTGACAGGTGCCTGTACGCTTGTGCGGGCTGATCTGTGTCGCCTTGTCGGCGGTTATACTGAAGAGCTTGGCGTCAGCTTCAACGACGTCGATTTCTGCCTCAAACTGCGGGAACATGGGCTTTTTGTTGTCTACGAACCTCGCGCTCAGCTGACCCACTTCGAGTCGGCCTCCAGGGTGGTCAGCCTCGATGAAGGAGAGCTCGTCACGTTCCGTCGGCGCTGGGGCGATCAGCTGACGCGAGATCCGTTCTACAACCACAGCGCGTTTCCCTCGGCACCTCCTGGTTTCGAGCTCTGGCCGCCAGACATCGAGGACTCGGATCTTCAAAGTGGCCGTCCGGTCCGATGAGGTTTGCGCCACCCTGCCGCCCCACGCTATGTGCGCCTCCCTTGCGGGCGAGCGTCCGCCACTCGGGACGCCACTCGCGGAAGCGACAAATCGCAAGTGTTTGCGCGCGCCCCGATTTGGACCAGCCATGACCCTCTCCACACTATTCTTCGAACATGTGGGCCATCAATCCGACAAATGGGAACAATATCTTGGGATTTACGAGGCCGAACTCGGCTGCTACGTCGACGAGGGCCGGCCGATCAGGCTCCTTGAGATCGGCGTGTCGAACGGGGGTTCACTCGAGATCTGGCGGAAGTTCCTGCCCGAGGGCTCGGAGATCGTCGGCATCGACATCAATCCCGAATGCGGCAAGCTCACCGTCTCGGAGGGCATCGAGGTCTTCGTCGGCGATGCATCCGACAAAGCGACGCTCGACGCCCTTCTGGGGGACCGCAGCTTCGACGTGATCGTCGATGACGGCTCGCACCGCTCGGATCATATCATCTCGACATTCGAGGCGTTGTTTCCCCGACTGCGCGGCGGGGGAAAATACGTCGTGGAGGACCTGCATGCCAGCTACTGGGAAGATTGGGGCGGCGGCTTCCGCAAACCGGGTGCTGCCATCGAATACTTCAAGGACCTGGTGGACGGGCTGAACGCGGATTCCTTTCTCGAAACGCCGGATCTCCCTGTCCTCGAGCGAGCGCGGCTGGAAGGCTTCGGCCGCGCAGCAACTCGGGTCACCTTCTACGATTCCGTTCTCGTCATCGAGCTTCTCGGGACGCCCCGGAGCGCTCCCTATCGGCAGATGTTCGCAGGGGAGACGGCGAAAGTGACCGATCCGGTGCTTTTGCTGATACACGCACCTCTGGCTCGAACGCAGACGATCCTCGTCGGGCAAAGCGCAGCGCGGCACATCGATCGCGTATTGCTGGCCGAGATCGATCGACTGCGCGCCGCCAAACAGGCCGTCGTCGAACTCGACCAGATGAAGCGCTCGACGTCCTGGCGGGTGACCGCTCCGCTCCGGGCCCTGAAACAGTGGTTTGGCCGACCAGCCTAACCGTTGCGAAATGCGCGACGTCTTGGTGCGGGGGCGTTCAACGAGAAGCAGTGAGGAGGTATTCCGAAAGCGCCTCCTGCCACGGCCTTAGCCTCACCCCGAAACCCGCAGCCAATCCGCCGTCCAGCACGGAATAGGCCGGCCTGCGCGCCGGCGCGTAGCGGCCCTCGCGATCGACCGGCACCACGCGCGTCGCCGAGCCGGCCAAGCGATAAATCTCGGCCGTGAAGCTCGCCCAGTCGCATGATCCCGTGTTGGTGAGATGGTAGAGACCGGCCGGCGCCTCTGAGGCCAGAAGGGCCAGGGTAGCGGCCGCGAGATCAGCGGCCGAGGTCGGCGTGCAGCGAAGGTCGGAGCCGATCTCGACCACGTCCCGGCTCCTCGCATCGGCCAGACGGTTGAGGACGAAGTTGCCGGCCTTCTGCCGGCTCGGCGCAAGACCGTACAGGCCGCAGCTCCGGATCACGAAGGCGCCTTCCGGGTGCGCGGCGAGGGCTGCCCGCTCGCCTGCGACCTTCGAGATGCCGTAGCACTGGATCGGATTCGCCGGGTCGGTTTCCCGGTACGGGACCTTGGCCGCGCCGTCGAAGGCATAGTCGGTCGAGACCGTCACGAATCGAGCCCTGGTTGCCTCGCAAGCCTTGGCGAGTGCCGAGACCGCGACGGCGTTGATCGCGAGTGCGTCCGCGAACCGGTTTTCGCACAGGTCGACGACGTGGAAGGCGCTGGCATTCACGACGAGGTCGGGCTTCGCCTCCGCAACCACGCCGGCAAGGCTATTCGGAGCCGCCATGTCGAGCAACTCGCGACCCGGCGCGAGGATGTCCCAGCCGTCCTGCGCCTGCCTCTGAAGTTCGGTCCCGAGCTGGCCGGAACCGCCGACGAGGAGCATGCGCCGCTTCATGGCCGGGACGCATCCGCGAGAAGCGGCCAGGCCCGGTCCTTGTCCGCGATTGCGCCGACCGGGAGGGGCCACCGCACGGCGATCGCGGGATCGTTGTGGCGCACCCCGCTGCCCGCGCCGGGCACGAAGGGGGGCGTGATCGCGTAGGCGATCTCGCTCTCGTCCGTCAGGGTCTGGAAGCCGTGCGCGAACCCGTCCGGGATATACAGCGCGAGCCCGTTCTGGGCCGTGAGCTCGAAGCCGCGCCATTGCCGGTAGGTAGGCTCGCCCTGGCGCAGATCGACGACGACGTCGTAGATCGCGCCCCGGGCGCAGCGTACGAGCTTCGTCTCACCATGGGGCGCGACCTGGAAATGCATGCCCCGCACCGTGCCGCGTGTCGCGTTGTACGAGAGGCTTGCCTGCGGAAAGGCCCTCACCAGACCTTCCCGCGCGAATTCCTCCGCACAGAAGGTCCTCGTGAAATAGCCGCGCTCGTCCGAAAGCCGTTCGGGCGTGACCAGGACGAGACCTGCGAGATCGCTGCGCTCGAAGTGCATCAGAGTATGGCGAGGGCCGGGATCGGCACCACGAACTTGCCGCCCCAGTCCCTGATGAAGGCGAGCTGCTCGATCACCTCGTCGCGAATGTTCCAGGGCAGGATCAGCACGTAATCCGGACGGTCCTCGCGGATGGCCTCGGGCGCCTTCACCGGAATCCTGACGCCGGGAAGGTATCGGCCCTGCTTCATCGGATTTCGGTCGACGGTGTAGTCGAGGAGATCGACGCCGACGCCGCAATAGTTGAGCAGCGTGTTGCCCTTGGCGGGCGCGCCGTAGCCCGCGATCGACGTGCCGGTCTCGCGAAGCTCGATCAGGAAGCGCAGGAGGTCGCGCTTCACCTTGCGGACCTTCTCATCGAACCCGGCATAGCCCTCGGCCCGGTCGTAGCCGCCCGCGACCTCGCGCGCCTTCAGGGCGGCGACGCTCGGCAAGACGGCGAGCGCCTCGTTCGCGGCGTGGCGGGCATAGATCCGGAGCGAGCCGCCATGGGTCGGGATCTCCTCGACGTCGTAGAGCGTGAGCCCCTGGGCGGCGAAGATGCGCTCGGCCGTGTGCAGCGAAAAATACGAGAAATGCTCGTGGTAGATGGTGTCGAATTGCATGCCCTCGACGAGCTGCACGACATGCGGGAATTCCATCGTCACGGTGCCGCCGGGTGCGAGGAGGCGCGCCATGCCGGCCACGAAATCGTTCACGTCCGGCACGTGGGCCAGCACGTTGTTGCCGAGGATCAGGTCCGGCCGTTTGCCTTCGCCCGCCAGCTTGTCGGCCAGGCGGGTGCCGAAGAAATCGACGATCGTCGGGACCCCTTTCCGCTCGGCCGCCCTCGCGACCGTGTGCGACGGGTCGATCCCGAGGATCGGGATTCCGCGCTCCTTCATGTATTGCAGGAGATAGCCGTCATTCGAGGCGAGTTCGACGACGAGGCTGTCGGGGCCAAGGCCGAGCCGCCCGACGATCATCTCGCAATAGGCGCGCGCATGGGCGAGCCAGCTGTCCGAGAAGGACGAGAAATAGACGTAGTCGTCGAAGATCGCCTCGGCCGATTGGTGCTCCGGCAACTGCACCAGGGTGCAGGCGTCGCAGACATAGGTCGTGAGCGGGAAGCTCGCCTCGGCCTTCGACAGATCCTCCGGCCTCAGGAAGGAGTTCGAGGGCGGCGTCGCGCGAAGGTCGCAGAAGACGCGCGAGAGCGGCGCGTCGCAATGGCGGCAGCGCGGCCCGGCCATGGCCGCCGCTGTTACAGGTTCCCTCACGCCTTGGCTCCCTTAGCCGCCGGTTTCATGCTCGGTCGCAGCCGAGGCTCTCATACCGGCTGATCTGGTCGAGCACGAGGCCCGCGGCCGGCTCGCCCGCGAGATGCCGGCGCTGCCACTCGACCGTCCAGGCCAGGGCGTCGCGCAGCCCGAGCCTTGGCTGCCAGCCGAGCCTTGCCCTCGCTTTCGAGGCATCGACCGCGAGAAGACCGGCCTCGTGCGGCTGCGCGCCCTCGACGAGATGCCAGGCCGCCTCCCCGCCCCACAAGTCGACGACTTGGACCACGACGGTCGAGACGGGCTGTACGTCGCCCATGTCCGGTCCGAAATTCCAGGCCTCGGCCGCGCCTGGTCCGCTTTCCCCATACAGGCGCTCGGCCAGCAGCAGATAGCCGCAAAGCGGTTCCAGCACATGCTGCCAGGGCCGGGTCGCGCGCGGATTGCGGATCGGGATCGATTCGCCGCGGCCGAGCGCCGCCAGGCAATCTGGAACCAGCCGATCCGGCGACCAATCCCCGCCGCCGATGACGTTGCCGGCCCGCGCGGTCGCGACGCCGACTCCGCGCGGGCCGAGAAAGGATTGCCGCCAGGCCGCCGTGACGATCTCGGCGCAGGCCTTGCTGGCGCTGTAAGGGTCGTATCCACCGAGCGCGTCGTCCTCGCGATAGGGCCAGACCCATTCGCGGTTCAGGTAGCATTTGTCGGTCGTGACCGAGACCACGGCCTTGACGCACGGGGTGGTCCGAACCGCCTCGAGGACGTTGATCGTGCCCAGCACGTTGGTCGCCACGGTCTCCACCGGCTCGGCATACGAGCGGCGCACGAGCGCCTGCGCGGCGAGGTGGAGGACGATGTCCGGTGCCGCCTCATCGACCAGCCGAGCTACGGCGTCTCGGTCCCGAATGTCCGCCAGGCGGGAGGTGGCATCCTGCCCGATCGCCGCGAGATCGTAGAGGCTCGGAATCGTCGCCGGTGCGAGGGCAAGCCCGAAGGGCTCTGCCCCGAGATGGCGAAGCCACAGCCAGAGCCAGGCGCCCTTGAACCCCGTCTGCCCCGTCAGGAGGACGCGCTTGCCCGACCAGAAGGCGGGATCCGGCCCTACCAGAGCCGCCACGGTGCCGATCCGCTCGCCCAAAGCTCTTCCAGGTGACGCTTGTCGCGCAGGGTGTCCATCGCCTGCCAGAAGCCTTCGTGCCGGAAGCAGTGAAGCTGGCCGTCGGAGGCGAGGCCCTCGAGCGGCGCCTGCTCCCACACGGTCGAATCGTCCGCGACACGGTCGAGGACGCGCGGATGCAGCACGAAGAAGCCGCCGTTGATCCAGCCGCCGTCGCCACCCGGCTTCTCCTGGAAGCCGGTCACCTCGTCGCCCGACATGCGCAAGGCCCCGAAGCGGCCGGCCGGCTGCACGGCCGTCACCGTCGCGTCGCGGCCATGGGATTCGTGGAAGGCGATCAGGGCGCCGATGTCGACGTCGGCAACGCCGTCGCCGTAGGTCATGCAGAAGGGCTCGTCACCGACATAATCCCGCACGCGGCGAAGCCGACCGCCCGTCATGGTCTCGAACCCCGTGTCGATCAGCGTAATCTTCCAGGGCTCCACTTGCCGGCGATGGATCGTGGTCTGATGGAGACTGAAGTCGAAGGTGACGTCCGACAGGTGCAGGCCGTAATTCGAGAAGTATTCCTTGATGATGTATCCCTTGTATCCGAGGCAGACCACGAATTCGTCGATCCCGAAATGGGAGTAGATCTTCATGATGTGCCACAAGATCGGCCGCCCGCCGATCTCGACCATGGGCTTCGGCCTGAGCTCGGTCTCTTCGCTGAGACGCGTTCCGAGCCCGCCCGCCAGAATGACGGCCTTCTTCACCATTCGCCTGTCCTGCCCTGCCAGAGCGGGACGCGATAGCCGGTTTCCTGACCAGCCGCAAAGGCTCTCCGCGAACGGGCGCCCAGCCTCCCGGCCGCCCTCGGATCAGCCCTCCTGGCCGGGCGAGATCAGTTTCGCGAGGGCAGCGGCCACCGCCGGCGTCACGCCCCGCTTATACTTTCGATGGACCATCTGGCCGTTGTGATAGACGTCCTGCTCGACATAGAGCCGTTCGCCGTCCCACCTGAGGATGTGGTCGCTCTCGACGGTTTCCTTCACGCCGAGTGCGGGTCTGAGCAGGGCGTCGTCGCTGCGGGCAGGCATGAGGAGCTCCGTGTCGGGCCCCGGTTCAAGGGCTCTGCCGCTCAGAGGTAAGCGAGACGCCTGCCTCCGTCGAGCCGACGCCTTCGCCTGCAGCGACGCCCGTGTTCCAAGACACAGGACGGCGAGTGCTTCGCGAAATCTTATCTTGACGAGATCACGGCCGCGGTGTTCATGCGTTACGGCAAATGGTTCAAGAACAACTTGACCACGTACAGCGTCGCGATGGATCGGTGACTTCGGAGAACTGGCCTCGGTAGCGAGACCCGTGTTCCGGGACCCGGGCTTCCCGCGAGTGCGGACAGAGGCGGGATGGAATGCCGGACCGGTTCAAGAAGGTGGTGGACCGAATCATGCGCGGCTCGTCCGCGCCGCCGATCATGGCCGATCAGGCGCCGCCGGAACGGCCGGACAGCTTCGGCTGGCTGCGGCGACCCGACCATGATGCTCCGGGCGGCGAGGCCTGGGAATTGCCCGACGGCCGCATCCGGATCATCACGCGGCTTCGGCAAGGAGAGAATGCGGATGTCCGTGGCCGCCCATCCCTCGACAGGGACTGAGCAACACCGTTGCGGTCAGGCTGCGTCCCGGCTGCGGGCCTCGGTCATGGCCTCGAGCGTCTGCGGCCGCCCGAAGAGCCAGCCCTGAGCCTGTTCGACACCGAGCGCGACGATGACGCGCCGCTGCGCCTCGGTCTCGATTCCCTCGACGACGACGCGCATCCCGAATTTCTGCGCTAGCTGACACACCACCTCAATGATGGCCCGCGACGGGCTGTCCGACGTGAGATGCTCGGCGAAGGTGCGGTCGATCTTGACCTTGGAGAAGGGATAGCGGGCCAGATAGGCGAGCGAAGAATAACCGGTCCCGAAATCGTCGAGAGAGAAGCGGACCCCGAGCCGGCGCAAGGTCCGGATCGCCTCCAGCGTGCGCTCCTGATCGGCAATCAGAAGTGATTCCGTCACTTCGAGTTCGAGCCGTTCCGGGCTGAGCCCGCTGATCAGGAGCGCGTCCTTCACGGCATCGATGAGCTTGCTCGGGGTCTTGAATTGGAAGGCCGAGACGTTCACGGCGACGCTGATCTTGTCCGGCCACGTGGTGGCATCGGCGCAGGCTTGCCGAAGCGCCCAGGCGCCCATGCCGACGATCAGTCCGGTCTGCTCGGCGATCGGGATGAAGTCGACCGGCGAGATCGGGCCCTTCTCGGGGTGGTGCCAGCGCATCAACGCCTCGTAGGAGCGCACCTGGTTGGTCCGTGCATCCACGATCGGCTGATAGTTCAGGAAAAGCCGGCCGGTCCGGGTCGCCTCGCGCAGGTCGGTCTCGAGTTCTCGGCGGTGCGACAGGGCGTCGGCGATAGCGGGCGTGTAGAGGATCGCCATGTTGCGGCCCCCGGCTTTGGCGGAATAGAGCGCCATGTCGGCCGACCGCATGAGCTCGCTCGGCTCCGCACCATGTTCCGGCGCGAGCGCGATCCCGATGCTCGCCGTCACCGACACCATCTTGCCCTGGAGGTCGATCGGCTCGGCCAGATCGGCGATCACCCGTTGCGCTAGGGTCAGCGCTATGGACTCGTCTGCGACGTTCACCAGCACCAGGAATTCGTCCCCGCCGAAACGGCCGACCAGACCGCCTTCGGGGATCACGACGAGGAGCCGCTCGGCCAGCTTGATCAGGAGGTGGTCGCCCGCCTCATGTCCCTGGCTGTCGTTCACGACCTTGAAGTCGTCGAGGTCGACATAAAAGAGCGCCAGCTTTCCGTCCGTGTTCACGCCCGCCTTGAGCGACGCCTTCAGGACCTCGCCGAACCGGAACCGGTTCGGCAGTCCCGTGAGGGTGTCGCAATGCGCCATCCGCTCGATTTGCGCCGCGGCGGCTTTCCGAGCCGACACGTCCTCGGTCAGCATTAGGATGCCGCCGTCACCCGTGATCTCGACGGTGACGACATAGGTCCGACCGCTCTCGGACAGCATCTCGCGTTCGCCGCTCTGGGACGATTCGGCCGCCCGCCGGCAGAGATCCTTGAGGTCCGCGACCGAGTAGGGGGTCAGCGTCTGGGCGTGCACCAGGCTCGCGCCGATCTCGTCGACGCCCACTCCGACCGGAACGTCGTCCGCTGATAATCCATAGAGTTCGAGGAATCGGGTGTTCGACACCTCGAGCTTCAGGTCGGGGCCGAACAGGCAGAGCCCATGCGTCATCGAGTTAAGGGCGGAATCGAGCGTCAGGTTCTTGTGCTGCAAAGAGGCTGCGAGGCGCTCCGATCGGCGCATCGCAGCCGCGAGCTGAAGCAGGTTCCGATTGAGCGAGAACACGATCGAGATGTTCGTCAAGATGAACAACACGATGTAGAGCGCGATCACGCTGTAGAAGCGGTCGGATGAGACGAGTAGGCCTGCCGCCATCGGCGCGCAAAAGCAGATCAGCTGCACGATCACGAACCGTGGCCGCCCAGCATTGCGGGCGACGTAGCCCGACGAGAACGAGATCACGATCCCGATCATCATGATGTGGGACGGAACGTTGTGGGTGAAGGCGAGGGCCGCGAAGCTGACCGTACCGATCAGGAGGGAGAACAAAGTCGCCCCGACGAAGTATTCGCGGTCCCACGACCACAAGGCCGAGATGGAAAACCCGCCCGATCGGGCCATCCGGTAGCGGAGGAGTGTGCTCAGGCGGAAGACGGCCACGATCGCAGCCGCGAGCGTGTACCACTTAAACATCTCGTTTTCCGACGCGTACCAGCAGAACAGGGGCGCGAGAGTGCCGACGATCGTTCCGATGACGAGCGTGGTCGGCGAGGAGAACAGGGAGTCGATGAGGACGCGGTAGGCCTGCGGGTTGGCGATCGCGTCGGACGGTGGTCGACCGAGCAAAGACAGAGTCCGGACCTTACCGGTCCGGGTGGTCGGCCTTTGCGTCCCCGATACAGCCACGTAAGACTCCTGCGGAAGCGCCAGCACCCGGCTCGGCAGCTGGGATATCGACGTGAAGCTTCGCGCTACGCAGTCTTGGCAAGTGATCCTTAATGTATCGTGCAGCTTTGCATCAAAGCTTCGTTAGGACGGGCATGCGTGAGGCGGATGCTCGTCGAACCATCGTGCCCCGCCTCGCCTGCCGCCGGCCGATTCGGCCTCAGGACACCGCCGGTGCCTCGACCGGATTCCTGAGCAGTCGCCCCAGCATCCGCTCCTGGGCTGCCGTGATGCGCTGCAGCTTCGAGATCTCGAGCGGGGTGAGCGTCATGATGTGGGACACCCAGGACGCGACTGCCCCTTCGAGAGCACTCGCGAGGTCTCCCGATTGCGCATTGAAGGCTGCAAACAGGGCGACCCTGGCGGCATGGGATGCCTGGGACCCGGCGCAATACCGCCGGATCCAGTCCTCTCCGGAGCCTTTCGGCACGAGCGCGTTCACCACCCCGCGATCGAGGAACTCGGCTGCACTGTAATCTCGGCCGGAGAGAAGGATCTTCTCGGCTTCGACAGCGCCGGTGTGCCTGGACAGGATCGGCACCGCCGAGATCGGGAAGTGGTTATAATTGACCTCAGGATAGCAGAAGGTCGCGTCTTCCTCCGCCACCATGACGTTGCAGCCGCGGGCCGAATCGACGCCTCCGCCCATGACGCGGGCATGCACCGCCGACAGCGTGATTACCGAGCCGTTGAGCCCGTTTCGGCTCATAAGGATGACATCGGAAGCGGCGCGTGCGTAATCGACAAGGCCTGCTTGGTCGTTTCTCGCCAGGCAGTCCAGATAGTAATCGAGATCTCCCCCGAGCGAATACACGCGACCCCGGCTGCGGCAGGCCATGAACAAGATGGGACGGTCGGGCGCCCTGCCCCACATTTCCCAGACGGATATCTGCACCTTCCGGATGCTCTCGATCAGAGGGAGCGTTAAAACAGGCTTCGGCTCGGGCCGAAGCGTGATCCAGAGCAGCTTGTGCTCGGCCTCGTAGGTCAACGAGATCTGCGGGAGCGCGCCAGCCCGCCTCTGCAACGCTTCCAGGACGCCTCCCGACGCCCCGTCGGAGAGATCCGTCCACCGCTCCACCGCCATCGCTGCATCCAACATGGGCCACTCCACCAGCCGTCCTGACACGCAGCTAAGCGCAGAGTTAAGGAGCTGTAAATGCAATCGGAGGAAAAAGGTTAATACAACCTGTCGGATTTTCGTCGTCGTATTTGGAGCTCGGTTTTTAAGTTCTTCGCCTCATCGTTGATGTTTAACATGGTTAAGGTTTCGTAGCCCGGAGTTGCGGAGAGCGGGTTCGGATAGAATGCGCAGAGATCGTGCCATCGGCGGCCCTCCTCTACCGCGCATCACGTGCTAGATGAGGCGCCGAGGCTTAAGCGGCCTGTGGAGCGCAGCATGTCGACTTCCCCGGACATCGCCGAGTGGGACAGCGTCACTCTCTCGGGAGCGATTGCCGACCGACAGATCTCCTGTTTCGAGGCGTTGGACGCATATTTGGCCCGCATCGAACGGCTGAATCCCGTGGTGAACGCGATTGTGTCGCAGCAGGATCCGGCCGGGCTCAGGAAGGAGGCCAAGGCTCGAGACGACGAACTCGCGCGGGGCGTCCGCCGCGGCGTGCTGCACGGCTTCCCGCAGGCCATCAAGGACCTCACGGCGACAAGGGGCATCGCGACCACGCAGGGATCGACGATCTGGCGCGACACCGTCCCGGATGCCGACGCGATCATGGTCGAGCGGATGCGAAGGTCGGGCGCCATCTTTGTCGGAAAGACCAACGTGCCGGAATTCGGGCTCGGCTCGAACACCTTCAATCCAGTCTTCGGGCCGACGCTGAATGCCTACGACCAGAGCCGCACGGCCGGCGGATCGAGCGGCGGCGCCGCCGTCGCCCTTGCGCTCCGCATGCTGCCGGTCGCCGACGGCAGCGACCATGCCGGCTCGCTCCGGAACCCCGCTGCCTACAACAACGTGTTCGGCCTCCGCCCGAGCTACGGACGCGTGCCGGCCGGGGGCGACGAGGTCTTCCTGCCGGCGCTCGGGGTCGCCGGGCCGATGGCCCGCACGGTGCCGGACCTCGCGCTGCTCCTCTCCGTGCAGGCCGGCTACGATGCCCGCATGCCGAATGCGATCGAGGAGGATCCCGCCGTCTTCACCCGCCCGCTTGAGGGTGACGTCCGGGGTCTTCGGGTCGGGTGGCTCGGCGACATGGGGGGCCGGCTTCCGATCGAGGCCGGGATCCTCGACCTCTGCGAGGCGGCGCTCCGGGTCTTCACGGATCTCGGAGCGGAGGTCGAAGCCGCAGCCTTTCCGTTCTCGCCCGAAGCGCTCTGGGAGAACTGGATGGTGCTTCGGGCCTGGACCGTCGCGGAGACGCTCGGGCCGATCTTCGCCGATCCGGCGCTCCGGGCGCAGATGAAACCCGAGGCGCAATGGGAGGCGCAGCGCGGCACCGCGCTCTCGGCCCACGAGGTCTACCGGGCGTCCCAGATCCGCTCGGCCTATTACCAGGCCATGCGGCAGCTGTTCGAGCGCTACGACGTCCTCGTCCTGCCGAGCGCGCAGGTCTTCCCCTTTCCGGTCGGCACGCATTGGCCCAAGACGATCGCGGGCCGCTCCATGGACACGTATCATCGGTGGATGGAGGTGATGATCCCCTTCACGATGGCCAATTCTCCGGCGATCAGCGTACCGGTCGGGTTCGGGCCGGAAGGGCTGCCGATGGGCATGCAGATCGCCGGCCCGAATCATGCCGAGTGGAAGGTCATGCAGGTGGCGCACGCCTATGATCAGGCGACCGGCTGGGTAGCGAAGCGACGGCCGGCATTGCTGCAAGAGAACGAGGGGCGATCGAGATGAAAGACCAGGCCGAGGTTCTGAGAAAGGCGCGCGAGAATTTCGTGCGCAAGCGCCGTGCGATGGCCGAGCAGATGATGCCGGCCGGCGCCGCCGGCTCCCATTTCGCGCCGAACTTCGTCGAGATACAGCTTGCGATCGAGGCGATCGATCGGGCCATCGCCGACGAGGAAGCGCTGCCCGACGATTACGCCGCCCCGTCCGTGATCGAGCTTGCGACGGTGGATGGGGCAAACGTGGACCGGGATTACGATCCGGCGTGACGACATCCAGCCGTGGGCGCGCCCGGTCTCACGGCATCTTGATGCCGGCCTTTTCGACGACCGGACCCCACTTCTCGAGCTCCGACCGGATGAAGGCCCCGAAACCCGGGCCCGCCAGGGTGCTCGGCACGGCGCTGAGCTGACGCAGGCGCTGCTGCACCGCGGGTTCGGCCGCAACGGCGGCGAGTTCGGCGACGAGCCGGTCCGCGATCGGCGCCGGCAGGTCGGCCGGCGCGACGAAACCGAACCACGTCAGGGCCTCGAAGCCGGGCAGCGTCTCGGCCAAGGCCGGCAGGTCGGGAAGTTCCTCGAGCCGTTTCAGCGAACTGACCCCGATTCCCCGCACGGTCCCGGCCTTCACTTGGGACACCGCACTGGCGGCGTTGTCGCAGGCGACCTTCACGTGGCCGGCGATGACGTCCTGGATGACCTGGTTCGAGGCCCTGTAGGCGACGTGCGGGAGCGTGACCCCCGTCTGCGCCATGAGGAGTTCCATGCAGAGATGAAGCGAGGTGCCGACCCCTGAACTGGCAAAACTCTCCCGGCCGGGATTGGCCTTCAGATAGGCGATCAGTTCGGACAGCGTCCTCGCCGGGACGGAAGGATGGACGACGAGCAGGTTCGGCTGCGTCGCCATCAGGTGCAGCGGCTTCAGGTCCCGGGCCGGGTCGAAGGGCATCTTCTCCCGGTAGACATGCGGGTTGATGGCGATCGTGACCGAGGCGACGCCGAGCGTGTAGCCGTCCGGCGCCGCGCGCGCGGTCGCCGCGACCCCGGTATTGCCGCCCGCCCCGGTTCGGTTTTCGATGAGGAATTGCTGTCCCATCCGGGCCGAGAGCCGCTCGGCGAAGATGCGCCCGAGCGCATCCGCCGTGCCGCCGGCCGCGAACGGCACGAGCACGACGACGGGTCGGGCCGGATAGGCCGATTGCGCGGCGGCCGTCACGACGGCCGCGAGCAGGATCGCTGCACCGGCAAGAATGATCCTCATGCGTCTCTCCCCCGCCTTCGATCGCGGCTTTCGGTCCGTCGGTATCGGTTTCAGCTCGGCCTTCGGATCACCGGCGCCGGCACGCGCTCCAGGACGACGTTGATGCAGGCTGGCAGCCCACTCGCGAGCGCCCGCTCGATCGCCGGGCCGAGTTCGGCCGCGGCCGTGACATGCTCGCCATAGCCGCCGAAGGCCTCCACGACGCGGTCGTAGCGGGTCGGCAGGAGTTCGCAGCCATGCGCCCGGTCGGGGCCGTAGAGGCGGAGCTGGATCTGGTGCTCGGCATTCCAAGTCGCGTCGTTGCCGACGACCACCACCATCGGCAGCCCGTTCCGCAGCGCAGTGTCGAACTCGGCGAGGTGGAAGCCGAAGGCGCCGTCGCCCATAACGGCGATCACCGGCGCGCCGGTCGCTGCCCGCGCCCCGACCGCGAAAGGCACGCCCGCCCCGATCGAGCCCGCGACGCCGTTGATGACGCGGCGTCCCTCGCGCCGGATGGTCTGCGGCCATTGGCCGATCTCGCCGCCGTCGCAGCAGAGGATGGCGTCCGGATGCCGCTCCAGCACGATCGCGAGTTCGCGGCAGAGTTCGGCCGGGTGGACACCACACTGCCCCGGCGAGGCGAGGGTCGCCCAGGCGGGCGGGCGATACCGGACCGCGGCCTCGACCTCCTCGCACCAGCCGCCATCGTCGCGAATGAGCGGGTTCATCCGGCCAATCAGGGCTTCGGCCGCCGGAGCCGAATCCGCCGCGGCCCGGACCGTGAGACGGTCGCCTTTCTCGCGGGCGACCCGCTCGATCAGGTCGGGATCGGGATCGACCACGACGAAGCGGCATCCTCCATCGACGAAGGGCGGTTCGCCGAAGCGGATCGTGAAATCGTGCGGCTTGCCGAGCAGCACGATCAGGTCGGCCCGCGCGAGCATTTCGGCGAAGGCTCCGAGACACGGATCGTTGATGCCCCGAGGACTCTCCATGCCGATCGAAGGCACGCCGCTCGCGCGGGCGAGCCGCGCCAGCACGTCGCCCGCGGCGGCGTGGCAGAGGGACGGGCCGGCCAGGATCAGCGGGCGTTCGGCCCTCATGATCTCGGCCGCCACCGACTCGGCATCGGCCGGGTCGAGCGGCTGCGCGACCGGCCGAAAGGCAGCCTCCTCCGGCCAGAGCCGGGGCTCGTCGTCGAGCATCTCGTCGAGGAGGTCGGCCGGCAGGCTGAGATGGACCGGACCGGGCCGTCCCGTCAGCGCGATCCGGACCGCCTCCGCAATCTCGTGCCCGAGCGTCGCCGCCGAGCGGGCCGTCCAGGAGGCCTTCGTGACCGGCACGGCCATGTCGGCCTGTTCCAGTTCCTGGAAGGCGCCGCGCCCGAGTTCACCCAGACCGGCATGTCCGGAGAGAAGGACGAGCGGAGCTTCCGCGGCGAGCGCCGTCGGCAGCGCCGCGACCGCGTTCGTATGCCCGGCCCCGCCCGTCACCAGCGCGATCCCGCATCGGCCGGTCAGCCGCGCGTAGGCGTCGGCCATATGCACGGCCGCCGCCTCGTG
This sequence comes from uncultured Enterovirga sp., assembly GCF_964242715.1. Classification (NCBI taxonomy): domain Bacteria; kingdom Pseudomonadati; phylum Pseudomonadota; class Alphaproteobacteria; order Hyphomicrobiales; family Methylobacteriaceae; genus Enterovirga; species uncultured Enterovirga sp. Next base: position 20,221 of record NZ_CAXTAZ010000025.1, on the reverse strand, counting down.
CCGGACATGGATCAACCGGAGGCCGGTCCCGATCGCGGCGTCGAAGACCGGCATGATGTGGTTGCCGGAGAGCGTGAAGATGGTCGTGAGACCGGCCCGGTCCAGCACTTGGGCGACGAGGTCGGCACCCCGCAATCGATTGGCCGTCATCACCGGACGCCACTCCCGTCATTCCGGAGGCGGTGACGCCCTCGCCCGTCATTCCGG